>CAZUIY010000060.1:0-3574 GCA_964619975.1 uncultured Gemmatimonadales bacterium | reverse complement strand
GAGTGGGTCGAGATCCAGCGGATCCGGCCCGAGGACGCCGGCCCGCAGACGGTCTTCGGGGCCAACATCGTCCCGCGCGGCGACCAGGCGTGGATCATCGCGCCGGGCGCCGACGGCTTCCGCGGCGCGGTCTACGTGTACGAGTTCGATGACGGCCAGGCCACCCAGGTGGCCAGGCTGACCGGCTCCGACCTCTCGCCGGGCGCCGGCTTCGGCGTGGCCCTGGGCGTGGGTGACGACCTGGCGGCGATCGGCGTGCCGGGCGACGACTTCGGCGCCGGCACCGGTGCGGTGTTCGTGGAGGACGATGGCGCCTGGACCATGGCGTCCGAGGTGAGCGTGCCGATCTCGCCGCTCGAGATGGTGTCCGGCGAGCCGGTGGCGTGCGCCGACGGCAAGGCCGCCGCCTTCGAGTGCGGCGACGTGACGCTCCTGTCGTTCATCCCGGTCCAGTCGATCGGCGGGGCGCGGGGCGTGGAGCTGAACGACATCTGGGGCTGGACCGATCCCGAGTCCGGCCGGGAGTACGCGCTGGTCGGCCGGGTGGACGGCACGTCGTTCGTCGACGTGACCGAGCCCGGGAGCCCGATCTTCCTGGGCGACCTGCCGCGCACCGAGGGCTCGCCCGGCTCCACCTGGCGCGACATCAAGGTGTACCGCGATCACGCGTTCATCGTGGCCGACAACGCCGCGCATCACGGCGTGCAGGTGTTCGACCTGACGCGGCTCAGGAACGTGGAGAACGCCCCGGCCACCTTCGAGCCCGACGCGTGGTACGGCGAGATCCACAGCGCCCACAACATCGTGATCAACGAGGACTCCGGCTTCGCCTACGCGGTGGGCGCGGGGGACGGCGGCGAGACGTGCGGCGGCGGGCTCCACATGATCGACATCAGGGACCCCCGGAACCCGACGTTCGCCGGGTGCTTCTCGGACCCCTCCACCGGCCGCGAGAAGACCGGCTACACCCACGACGCCCAGTGCGTCATGTACCGGGGGCCGGACGAGGAGTACCAGGGCCGCGAGATCTGCTTCGGCGCCAACGAGACGGCGCTGTCGATCGCGGACGTGACCGACAAGGCGAGCCCGACCGCGATCTCGATGGCCGAGTACCCGAACGTCGGCTACACCCACCAGGCGTGGCTGACCGAAGACCACCGGTACCTGCTGATGGACGACGAGCTGGACGAGATGCAGGGCCTGGTCGAGAACACGCGCACCCTGATCTGGGACGTCAGCGACCTGGACGACCCGATCCTGATCAAGGAGTACCTGAACCCGAACACCACGTCCATCGATCACAACCTGTACGTGAAGGGGGACAAGGTCTATCAGTCCAACTACGTGCAGGGGCTCCGGATCCTGGACATCTCGGACGTGACGAACCCGGTGGAGGTCGGCTTCTTCGACACCGTTCCGTACGGCGACGACGGCCCGCGGTTCGACGGGTCGTGGAGCAACTACCCGTACTTCGACAGTGGCACGATCGTGGTGACCAGCGGCGACGAGGGGCTGTTCCTGCTGCGCTACGTGCCCTCCGGAGACCGCCCGATCTCGTGAGCCCGGCTCACGGATCGCGCTCGGCGAAAGGGGTCCGCCAACTGGCGGGCCCCTTCTTCGCGCTGGCCCTGATGGCGCTCGCCGCGTGCGTCTCCACCGGCGGCGCCGCGGCCGGCGGTACTGCGGCAGGCGCGGCCGGTGGAGCCGACGCGGCGCCGGCGGGGCCCTTCCTCTACGTCACCAACCAGGACGGCGCCTCGATCTCGGTGATCGACGTGACGACCCTCGAGGAGACCGCCCGGGTGGACCTGCGGTCGCTCGGCTTCGGCGCCACCGCCAAGCCCCACGACACGGCGGTGGAGCCGGACGGCTCCCACTGGTACGTGTCGCTGATCGGCGAGAACCGTGTGCTCAAGTTCGACCGCGAGAACCGCCTGGTGGCCCGAGTCGAGATGGAGGTCCCGGGGCTGGTGGTGGCCCACCCGACAGAGGACCTGCTCCTGGTCGGCCGCTCGATGTCGGCGGTGAACCCGCCCTCGTCGGTGGCGCTCGTCCGGCGCTCCGACATGACGCTCCTGGACGAGGTCGAAGTGGTGTTCCCGCGGCCGCACGCCCTGGCCGTCCGCCGTGGCGGGCCGGCGTACTCGGCGAGCCTGGCGGAGAACCGGATGGCCGCGATCGCGCTGGACGGCTCCGGCGTGGAGCTTATCGACGTGCCCGCGCCGGAGGCGGGGGAGGCCGACACGGTCGATCACACCGCCCACGCCGGCCACACGCCGCACACGCTGGTCGAGTTCGCGCTCTCGCCGGACGGCTCGACGATGGTGGCGGGCGGGGAGATCAGCGGCGAGCTCCTGGTGTTCGACCTGGCCGACCCGCTGCGGCCCGAGGTGACCCACCGGATCCCGGTCGGCGGTGCGCCGTGGCACCCCGCGTTCACGCCGGACGGCCGGTGGGTGTTCGTGCCGCTCCACCGGGACGATGCCGTCGCCGTGGTGGACGCGGCGACCTGGACGGTGGCGGCGAGGATCACCGGCCGCGGCCTGGCCGAGCCCCACGGCGCCGTCGTGTCGGCCGACGGCCGGACCGTGTTCGTCAGCAACAACAACACGAGCGGCGCGTACACGCCCTCCGGCGCCGATCCGAAGGCCGGGACGGTCGTGGCCATCGACGTGGCGTCGCGCGAGATCGTCGCGGTGATCGAGGTCGGGCCCAACGCCACCGGGCTCGACCTGGCCGCGCCCCGCCGCTGAAGCCGCGCCCCGGACTCGCGCGCGGCGACCTGGCCGCGCTGGCGGCGGCCTTCGCGCTGGCCGCGGCCGGCTGCGCCTCGACCCCGGCCCCGACGCCGGAGCCGCGGCCCGCCCCCGCTCTGGTCGACGAGCCCGAGCCTCCCCCCCTCGCGCGGCGCGTGAGCCCGTTCCCGGTCACCGGCGCCGACGGCAGCGCCTTCCACCACGCCTTTCTGGGCGGCTTCAACGTGCCGCGCCCCCAGCTCGTCGACGTGGACGGGGACGGCGACCTGGACCTGTTCGTCCAGGAGTCGTACGGCGAGATCATCTGGTTCGAGCGGGTGGACGGGGATCCGCGCTGGGTCTGGCGGACCGACGCGTTCGGCGGGCTCGAGGTGGGCGAGTGGTACCGCTTCGCCGACCTGGACGACGACGGCGATCCGGACCTCCTCGGCGAGGCCCCGTTCAGCCACGTCCGGGCGTGGGAGAACCGCGGCCCCGGCGTGGAGCCGCAGTTCGTGGTGGTGGCGGACACCCTGCGGGACGAGTCCGGCGCGCCGATCTACGCAGACCGCCAGAACATCCCCAACGTGGTGGATTTCGACTGCGACGGCCGGCTGGACCTGATGCTGGGACGCCTGGACGGCACCGTCACCCGCTACGAGGCGACCGCCCCGTGGACCGGCCGCGGCGCACCGTCGTTCGAGTTCGTGACCGACCGCTTCGAGGAGATCGAGATCGTGGCCGCGATCACCCCCAGCCTCCGCCACGGCGCCAACACGCTGGTGTTCGCCGACCTCGACGGGGACGGCGACAAGGACCTCTTCTGGGGCGACTACTTC
>CAZUIY010000059.1:0-2765 GCA_964619975.1 uncultured Gemmatimonadales bacterium | reverse complement strand
GAAGAAGACGAGGATCGAGAGGATGCCGAACCGGCTGGATCCGGTGAGCTGGGCGGCGGTGGCGAAGAAGGTGGGGCCGAGCATCCCGGCGAACTTGTCCAGGACCCCGTAGAAGCCGAAGAACTCGGACGACTTGTGGCGCGGGATCAGGCTGGCGAACAGCGACCGCGAGAGCGCCTGGGTGCCCCCCTGCACCATGCCGATCGCGGCCGCCAGGATGAAGAACTCGGTCAGCGTGTCCATGTAGAAGGCGGCGATCGTGATCGCCACGTAGACGGCCAGGCCGAGGAAGATCGCCCCGCGGGGGCCGATCCGCCCGGCCAGGCCTCCGAACAGGAACGCGAAGGGGACTCCGACCAGCTGCGGGATCAGGATCGCCACCATCAGCGACGTGGCGGGGAAGCCCAGCTCCGTCCCGTAGATGCCGGCCATCCGGATGATCGTCCCGATGCCGTCGTTGTAGATGATGAAGGCGAGGAGCATGAGGAGGGCCTGGCGATACGTCTTCAGCTCGCGGAACGTCTCGGCCAGGCGACGCAGGGCCACCCGTCCGGCGTTCTGCGCCGGCGTCTCGTCGGGCTCGAGCCGTCGCGGCGGCTCGGCGACCCGCAAGAGGAGCGGCAGCGTGAACAGCAGCCACCACGCGGCCACCGCCACGAACCCGAGGCGCGTGGCGGTGCCGACCGAGTCGATGCCGAAGGCGCCGGGCCAGCGGATCCACGAGATCAGGAGGACGAACAGGAGCGAGCTGCCGAAGTAGCCGATGGCGTAGCCGGCGGTCGACACGCGGTCCATCTCGTGGGGCCGGGCCACGTGGGGGAGGAGCGAGTCGTAGAACACGAAGCTGGCCTGGGCGCCCACGTTGGCGACGCCGAAGAGAACGGCCGCCATGAACCAGTCGCCCTGGCCGAGGAACCACATGCACCCGGTGGCGGTGGCCCCGATCGCCACGAACGTGCCGAGCATCCGCTTCTTCAGCCCGGCGTAGTCGGCCAGGGCGCCCAGCAGCGGGGCGAGGAGGGCGACCAGGGTGAGCGCGATGGACGTGGCCCACGCCAGCCGGCGGGTGGCCATCCCCTCGGCCAGGCCGGCGCCCGCCACGTCGTAGAACCAGATGGGGAAGATCGCCGTTTGAATCGCCAGGATGAAGCCGGAGTTGGCCCAGTCGTACATCGCCCACGCGCGGAGCTCGGCCCGGTCGAGGCCGAGACGGGCGAGGAGGCCCTGCGGGGTGCGTTCGGTCGGGGTCATCGGGATCGGCTCCAGGGTCGGGTCGCCCCAGCATAGCGGACGCGATCCGGCGTGTCGAACGCGCTTGACCGGCTCGCCGGGGGCCCCGTATACTGGCTCATCTTGTGAAATAAATCACAAACCTCTCTCTCCTCCGGTCCAGGCGTGACTCCGCCGAAGATCTCCGACTCCGCCGTTCGCCGCCTGAGCCACTACCTCCGGTTCCTCGACCGGCTGGCGACGGAGGCGCGGTCGACCGTCTCCAGCGGGGAGCTGGCGGGCGCGGGGGGCATGACGCCGGCGCAGGTGCGGAAGGACCTCTCCCACTTCGGCTCGTTCGGCAAGCGGGGGCTCGGCTATCCGGTGGAGGAGCTGCGCGCGCGGTTGGCGTCGATCCTGGGCCTCGACCGGAGCTGGCGGGTGTGCCTGGTGGGCGCGGGCCGCCTGGGGGCGGCGCTCCACCAGTACGACGGGTTCCGGCGGCGCGGCTTCGAGATCGCCGCGGTGTTCGACACCGATCCGAAGAAGGTCGGCCGGCGGTGGGGCCACCTGACGGTGGAGGACGTCTCGGAAATTCCCGCCGCGGTGGCGGAGCGGGGGATCGAGATCGGGATCGTCACGACGCCGGCGGCGGGCGCGGCGGAGGCGGCGGACCGGCTGGCCGAGGCGGGCATCCGGGGGATCCTGAACTTCGCCCCGGTCGCCATCGAGTCGCGGGACGGGATCGCCGTCCGGGACGTCGACCTGGTGGTCGAGCTCGAGAGCCTCTCATTCGCCCTCTCCCGCGGTCGCTGAGCCGTGCGCCTCGTCACCGTCAGCGGGACCACCAGCGAGATCGGGAAGACGACGCTGGTGTGCGCGCTGCTCGAGCGGCTGCCGGGGTGGGCGGCGGTCAAGGTGACGCGGGGACACTACCGCTCCTGCGGCCGCGATCCCGAGACGTGCTGCGTCAGCCACCTGCTGGGGGACCGGCCGCGGGTCTTCGGCGACCGGGCCGACACCGACGTGCCCGCCAAGGACACCGGCCGCTACTGGGCGGCCGGGGCCGCGGACGTCCGCTGGGTGGTCGGCAAGCGGGGGCAGGAGTCGGCGGGCCTGGCGGTGGCGCTGGCCGAGCTGGCGGGACACCCGGGCGTGGTGGTGGAGGGGAACCGGGTGGTCGAGTCGCTGGCGCCGGACATGGCGCTCCTGGTGGTCCATCCGTCCCAGAGCGAGATCAAGTCGTCGGCCCGCCGGATCCTCGACCGGATCGACGCGCTGTACGTGATGGACGCGGCCTCGGCGAGGACGGCGGCGGGGGACGCGGCGTCCCTGACCGGACGGCCCGAGGGGCCCTGGCCCGTGTGGGGGCCGGACGACCTGGACCGGATGGCGGAGCGGGCCCGTGCGGGGGGCTGAGCGGGAGGTCCGGGCGCAGGCGGTCCTGTTCGACCGCGGGAGGCTCCTCTGCGCCCGGCACCGGAGAGGGGACGATACGTACTGGGTCCTGCCGGGCGGGCACGTGGAGCCGGGGGAGTCCCTGTGGGAAGCGCTGG
>CAZUIY010000058.1:0-1141 GCA_964619975.1 uncultured Gemmatimonadales bacterium | reverse complement strand
CAGTTCTACTTCCGTACGACGGACGTGACGGGGACGATCGAGCTGCCGGAGGGCGTGGAGATGGTGATGCCGGGCGACAACATCACGGTGAACGTGTCGCTCATCATCCCGGTGGCCATGGACGAGGGGCTGCGCTTCGCCATCCGCGAGGGTGGCCGGACGGTCGGCGCCGGCGTCGTCGCCAAGATCGCGAAGTAGGGGGATATGGCAAATCGAATCCGCATCCGCTTGAAGGCGTTCGACCACGCGGTGATCGACCAGTCGACGCAGGACATCGTACGGACGGCCCAGAGGACGGGGGCGATCGTGGCGGGGCCGGTGCCCCTTCCGACCCGCACCCAGATCTTCACGGTGCTCCGCTCGCCGCACGTGGACAAGAAGTCGCGCGAGCAGTTCGAGATGAAGACCCACAAGCGGCTGATCGACATCCTGGACGCTAAGCCCCAGACGGTCGACGCACTGATGAAGCTGGATCTTCCGGCGGGCGTCGACGTGGAGATCAAGGTCTGATATGGCTGGATTGATCGGAAAAAAGATCGGGATGACGCAGATCTTCGACGACGAGGGTCGGGCTCTCGCGGTGACCGTCGTGCTGGCGGGTCCGAACTTCGTCGCGCAGGTGAAGACCGAGGAGACGGACGGCTACCGCTCCGTGCAGCTCGGCTTCGGCGAGACCACCGAGAAGCACGCCACCCGACCGGAGCTCGGCCATCTGGCCAAGGCGGGTCTCAAGCCGCTGCGCGAGCTGCGCGAGTTCCGGGTGGGAGACGACGAGGAGTTCGAGGCGGGACAGGCCCTGTCTCCGGCCGAAGTTCTGGCCCCGGGTGACCGGGTGGACGTGGTCGGCATCTCGAAGGGCAAGGGGTTCCAGGGCGTGATGAAGCGCCACGGGCACCACGGCTTCGACGCCTCGCACGGCACCAAGACGCACCATCGCCGGCCGGGCTCCATGGGCCAGGCGGCGGATCCGTCGAAGACGTTCAAGAACCGCAAGCTGCCGGGTCAGACCGGCAACCGCCGCACGACGATCCAGAACCTGGAGGTCGTGAAGGTGGATGGCGAGCAGCACCTGGTGTTCCTGCGGGGATCGGTTCCGGGCGCCCGCAACAGCCTGCTGTCGATCCACAAGAGGAGCGCCTGA
>CAZUIY010000057.1:0-4924 GCA_964619975.1 uncultured Gemmatimonadales bacterium | reverse complement strand
CCGGGTGCGGTTGGTGGAGCCGCGGTTGCCCTGGACGACCACCGCCGACAGGCTGGCCATGGCGACGACGCCGAACAGGAGCACGACCAGCGCCACCATTACCTCCATCAGCGTGAAGCCGTTCGCCTTCCGGCCCCGGCGCATCACGGGTTGGCCTCCCACCGCACCATGCCGCTCGCCATGACCTCGATCTGCTGATCGTGATCGCCGTCCCCCAGCACCATGGTCCGGGTCGCGTCCACCCGCCCGTGGTCCTGGAAGACGATGGTCCCGTCGGTCCCTCCGTCGAACGACAGGGAGATCCCAGCCGCGAGGGTGTCCGGGGCGCCGTGGATCTCCCAGGCGCCACCGGAGAAGAACTGGACCTCGTAGATGGTGCCCGAGCTCACCTTCAGCCGATACTGCCGCTGCTCGGCGATCGCGCGGGTCCGCGCCTCCACGATCCGGGAGTGGAGCCGCCGCGTCTCCTCGACCACCAGGTGGGATCCGGTGGAGCGGCCGATGCCCGGCATCGCCACCGCCGCCAGGATGCCCAGGACGGCGATCGTCACGAGCATCTCGACCAGCGAGAAGCCGCGGCGAGAGGCGTGCACGGAAACGGAATGGAAGTGAGACTGGCTCATGAGTACAGCGGACCGCCCATCTCGAAGTCACGGGGGCGGGGCGGAGTCCCGCGATGCGGAATCCGTCACCACACGGGCATTCCGCCCGCGGCAGCTGGCTGTCCCCCGGCCTCCCCAGTGGACGCCGTGGACCCTTTAGCTTTGCGCCCCCTGATTGCTCAGGGTTTGCCCTGATTGTCGGGGCGCGGACGTTCCGTGCCCGTGCCTCATAGCAGCAAGTTCCGTACCGACGCCGGGAGTTGTAACCTTTCACGACCCGTCCCCGTTACTACACCCACCGAGATCGATTCATCCGGCCCGAGACACCCCGAGGAGGATCCGATGCGCCCGCCCACGTTCCGCCACCGCATGCCGCTGTTCGCGCTCGCCGTCTCCCTGCTTCTGGCGGGCCCCGCTCCGGCGGCCGCACAGACCACGGCGGAGCGCCTGGACGCCCACGCCAGCGCCTACCACGACCGCGGCCTGTTCAACGGGGCGGTCCTGGTGGCCGAGGAAGGGCGCACGATCTACGCCCGGGGCTTCGGCGAGGCCGTCATGGAGTGGGACGTCCCGGTGACGCCGCAGACCCGCTTCCGGATCGGCTCGGTCACCAAGCAATTCACGGCGGCCCTGATCCTCCAGCTGATGGAGGAGGGGAAGATCGATCTCGAGGCTCCCGTCACCCGGTACGTCAGCGACTACCCCGCCGATCCCGGGGACCGCATCACGATCCACCACCTGCTGACCCATACGTCCGGCATCCCCAGCTACACGGGAATCCCCGGCTTCATGGAGGAGCACGTCCGGGACCCCTTCGAGCCCGACTCCTTCGCCCGGCTCTTCTGGTCGCTGCCGCTGGAGTTCGACCCCGGCGCCCGCTGGCACTACAACAACTCCGGCTACTACCTGCTGGGTGTCGTGATCGAGCGGGTGACGGGCCAGCCGTACGACGTGGCGCTCCAGGAGCGAATCCTGGATCCGCTCGGCCTGGACGACACCGGCTACGACCACTACGGCCAGGTCGTGGAGCGGAAGGCGCTGGGCTACCGTGGCGTCGCCGGCGGGTACGAGCGCGCCGCCTATCTCGACACCGCCGTTCCCTACGCCGCCGGGATGATGTACTCGACGGTGGAGGATCTGCTGAAGTGGGACCAGGCGCTGAAGGGGACGGGCCCGTTCCAGCGGGCGTCCACGCTGGAGCTGTTCCAGCGGCCCTTCGAGGACGTCGATCCCGGCACCCGCTACGGCTACGGCTGGCTCTTCCACGATCTGGCCGCGGGCGCCGACACGGTGGCGGTGATCGGACACGGAGGAGGGATCTTCGGCTTCACCACGGGCTTCTGGCGGATGCCCGACGAGCGCCGGACGATCGTGGCGATGGACAACACCGAGGGCGACCACGTGGAGGACCTGATCCGGGATCTGGCCCTGATCCTCCACGGTGAGGAACCCGACTTGCCGAAGCAGCCGATCGCGGACGTCCTCGCCGCCGTCATCGACGCGGACGGGGTCGAGGCCGGGGTGGCACGGTACCGGGAGCTGAAGGCCAGCCACCCGGACGACTACGACTTCTCGGAGGATCAGTTGAACCAGCTCGGGTACCGCTACCTCCGCGCCGGCGACACGGCGACCGCGATCCGAGTGTTCGAGCTGAACGTCGAGATGTTCCCCGAGGCGTTCAACCCGTGGGACAGCCTCGCCGAGGCCCACCTGGAGGCCGGCGATCGGGACCTCGCCATCCAGCACTACCGGAAGTCGCTGGAGCTGAACCCGGCCAACGAGAACGCCCGGCAGATGCTGGCGAGCCGGCTCGACGTCGAGGTGGCGGAGCCGGAGCGCGTGGACGTGCCGGCCGCGGTTCTGGAGTCGTACGTCGGGGCCTACCAGCTCCAGCCGGGCTTCGTCCTGGACGTCAGCGTGGAAGGAGAGGCCCTGTACGCGCAGGCGACGGGACAGCCGCGGGTGGAGCTCCATCCCGTCTCCCCGACCGAGTTCCTGGTTCGCGAGGTGTCGGCCCGGGTGGTGTTCGCCGAGGACGGCTCCAGCCTGACGCTGCATCAGGGCGGCCAGGAGATGCCCGCACCACGAATGGAGTAAACGGAACTAGAACGCCGCGCGGGCGCTCCCCCCTCCATCCACCACGAGGTTGGCGCCGGTGATCCAGCGGGCCGCGTCCGAGGCGAGGAACAGGCACGCGTCGGCCACGTCCTCCGGCGCGCCCAGGCCCAGCGGGGCCACCGCGCGCCAGCGCTCCACCCCGTCGGGCCACTCGACTTCCAGGCCGCCCCGGTCGATCAGCCCCGGCGAAACCGCGTTGACGCGGATCCCCCGGGGGCCGAGCTCCAGGGCCGCCGAGCGGGTGTGCGCCAGGAGACCGGCTTTGGCGGCGCCGTAGTGGGCGTGCCCCGGCATCGGCTGGAGCGCCTCGATGGAGGCGATGTTGACGATCGAGCCGCCGGGATCCATGCGGGCGGCCGTCCCGCGGGTGCAGAGGTGCGCGGTCGTGAGGTTGGCGTGGAGGACGTCGCGCCACTCCTCGTCCGACATCTCCGCCAGCGGCACCACCGGGTACGCGCCGGCGTTGTTGACCAGCGCGTCGGGCCGGCCGACGGCCGCCTCCGCGGCGTCCAGGAACTCGTCCACGCGGGCGGCCACCACCAGATCCGCCGCGATCGCCACGGCGCTCCCGCCGGCCGCTTCGACCGCCGCTACGGTCTCCCGCGCCCCCGCCTCGCTGGAGCGGTAGTGGACGACCACCCGGGCTCTCGCCTCCGCCAGCCGGAGCGCGATCGCCCGTCCGATCGCCGTCCCCGCGCCGGTCACGATCGCCGCGCGGTCCGACAGGTCGAGCAGCCTCTCGACGGGCCGCGGCGTCACCGGCGCTCCCGCGTGAGATCGAGGATCCGGCGCTCGTGGGCCGGCCACGCGGCCACCAGGGCCGCCCGCTCGCCCGGCTCGTAGTCGTCGAACTCGAATCCCGGGGCCATGGTGGTGCCGAGCAGCGCCCAGCTTCCGCCAGGCGCCAGCCGCGAGCCTTGCCACGCGTGCCGCGGGACCACCTGCTGGACGCGCTGCCCGCCGGCCAGGTCCGGCCCCATCGTGACCACTTCCCCCGGCTCGCCCTCCTCCAGGACCAGCAGCTCGACCGGGTCGCCCAGGTAGAAGTGGTACACCTCGTCGGTCGGCAGCCGGTGGAGCGCCGAGAAGCAGTCCGGATCGTCGGTCAGCAGGTAGAGGATCGCGGTGCCGAACGCCCGCGGGCCGGCCCGCCGCTCCGCCGTGGCGAGCTCGGCCGACCGCCACGTCTCCCGGTACCAGCCGCCCTCGCCCGGCAGCGGCTCCAGCCCGAGCCGCTCGATCAGCCCGGCGGCGGTCGTCACGGGGATCATCCGGCCAAGTTGCGCCCCGCCCGGTGGGGGAGCAAACCGGCCCGACTTCAGACCCGGACCGTCTTCCACCCGCCGCGCCGGAACAGGACGATGCCGGCCACCCCCAGCAGGGACTCCGCCACCAGAATCGACCAGAACACGCCGGTCGGACCCAGGCCCGCGCGGATCGCCAGCATGTACGCCAGTGGGATCTCGATCAGCCAGAAGCAGACGAAGTTGATTTTCGTCGGCGTCATCGTGTCGCCGGCCCCGTTGAACGCCTGCGTCGTCACCATCCCCCAGGCGTAGATCAGGTACCCGTACGCCACCGTCCGCAAGCACTCCGAGCCGTACGCCAGGACCGTTGCGTCGCTGGTGAAGATGCCGACCAGCGCCTCGTCGAAGATGACGTAGACGACCGACACCGCCGCCATGAAGCCCATGTTCAGGAACCCCGTCGTCACCACCGACCGCTCCGCCCGGTCGGGCCGCTCCGCTCCCAGGTTCTGACCCACCAGGGTCGCCGCGGCATTCGACAGGCCCCACGCGGGCAGGATCGTGAAGACGAAGATCCGGACCGCGATCGTGTAGCCGGCGACGGCCTCGCTGCCGAATTCGCTGATGATCCGCACCAGCAGGACCCACGACGACGTGGCGATCAGGAACTGGCCGATCCCGCCCATGGACGTCCGGACGAGCCCCGCCATCACGGCCATGTGGAAGCGGAACTGCGCGAACCGGACCCGGATGTGCTTCGATCCCCGGAACAGGACCCACAGCTGCATCGCCACGCCGACCCCGCGGCCGATGGTCGTGGCCACGGCCGCGCCCTCGATCCCCATCTCCGGGAACGGACCCCAGCCGAAGATGAGGGCGGGATCCAGCACGATGTTGAGCCCGTTCGCCACCCACAGGACCCGCATCGCCACCGCCGCGTCGCCCGCGCCCCGGAAC
>CAZUIY010000056.1:0-3968 GCA_964619975.1 uncultured Gemmatimonadales bacterium | reverse complement strand
ATGAGGAGGAAAAGAAGAAATGGCGGGGCGGACGGGACTCGAACCCGCGACCTCCGACGTGACAGGCCGGCGTTCTAACCAACTGAACTACCGCCCCGCGCCATCTCTGTTGGAAGAGCTTCGAAGTGGAGGGGGAAACTACCGCTCCGGGGTCGGAACCGTCAACAAAACGGGCGGGGGCGTCGCGACCGGCCGAGATGGTCCACGGGGGCCGCGGAATTCCGTGGATGACACCGGGGTCTTCGGAGATTCTCCGGCTACGTCTGTGCACTGCCACCGTCCAGCGGGAAGTCCCCCGTGGACCACCTCGGCCGACCGCGCCGCCCCGGTCGCGCTGGAGATCCCAGAGCCGACCGGCAGCGTCGCCCCGGGTGCGCGGAAGATCTTCGAACCTGCCGGCGCCGCGCCGGTCCGCGCCTTTTCGGCTCGATGGCGTTTCGAACCGTGAGCGTGACGGCGGCGGGCGGCCGGAGGACTCCTCGGGGGACTTCCCGCCGGACGGCCGTCATCGCACGGAAGTCCCCGGAGAATACCCGGAGACCGCCGTGTCATCATCGACCCGTGGCAACCCCGTGGCGGCCTTCGGCCGTCCGCCGCCGGCCCCATCATCGATCCGAAACCCTACCGCCCCCCCTGGCCCATCTTCCGCAGGATCAGGTTGACGCGCTCGATGTACTGGTTGGCGTTGCCGATCAGGCCCTGGCCATAGGAGCCGTAGGTGCCGCAGGCCCCGCCGAGGTTCGAGATCGCCTGCTGGAACAGGCCGAGGGCGCGCTGGTTCGACGCGGCCGACTTGTCCTCGCCCTGCGCCGCCTTGCCCAGGTCGTAGAGCGCCGCTCCCACCACGTAGTTGCCGGCGCAGGCGTCGGCCCCGAGCCGCATGGCCTGGCGGCCGGCATCGAGCGCCGCCCCGATGCGGCCCGCCTTCAGCAGGTCGAAGGCGTTGCGCAGCGTCTGACTGGCGATGATGCGGCTCGCGTCGCGGCCCGCGTTCTCGAGGTTGGCGATGTACTGCGCCTGGTTCCCGAGCTCCTTGTACGCCAGCGCCTTTCCGATGAACGCCCGCTCCATCTCCGGGTTCACCGCGAGCGCCCGGTCGTAGTACTCGAGCGCCTGCTGATACTGGCCCAGCTTGTCGCGCACGTAGCCGGCGTAGAAGAGCAGGTTCGGATCCGTTGGATCGGCCTGGACGGCGCCGTCGATCGTCTGCCGCGCCTCCTCGAACTGCTCCTCGGCGAAATACAGCCCGAACAGGTACTCCAGGAGCTCCTGGCTCGTCGCCTGGCCCTCGGACAGATCCAGGTACGTCTTGAAGGCGTCGATCTTCTCCAGGCGCCGCTCGTCCGGGAGCGCGAACGCGTAGTACTGGTACGCCAGCGGATTGTCCGGGCAGAGCGACTTCGCCCGCTCGAACGCCTGGAGGCCCTTCTCCACCTCGCCGAGCTGGTTCGCCATCACGTAGCCGTAGGCGACCTGGATGTCGCAGTCGTCCGCCTTCGACTGGGCGAGCTGCTCGAAGAAGTTCCGCGCCTGGACGGTGTCGCCCTTCTCCAGGTGGGCCTGGCCGATCGTGTGATAGGCGCTGATGTACGCCGGGTCGATCTCGATGGCCTCTTCGAGCGACACCAGGGCCTGATCCACCTGGCCCTGCGCCAGGTACGCCTCGCCCTTGTAGTAGTGGGCGGCCGCCAGGTTCGCGTCGAACCCCAGGGCCTGGTCGAAGTTGGTGATGGCGCGCTCGTAGTTCTCACCACGAATGTAGTCGCGCCCGAAGATCAGGTGCTTCAGCGCCTGGTTCCGCTCGTTGAACGCCTGGACGACCTTCTCGCCCAGCCGGTCGACGTTGCCGTCCCGCACCGCCGGAAGGTCCTGCGTGTTCCGCGTGGTCACCTCGACGAAGACGGGATCCGCCGTCCAGCCGTCCTGCCGGACCAGGTCGCCGTACGCCACCAGCCGGGCGTCGAGCGCCTGTCCGATCTCCAGCGCCTTCACCGCCGGCACGTCGCTCCCCGGCCGCAGGCCCGCCGCCTCGAGGGCCCGGTTGACGTCCCGCTGTTCGACCAGGGTGTAGGAACCGAGCGCGTCCAGCTCCTCGATCATCTTCTCCTGGAGGTCCCGGGCCTTGCCGTCGTCGGTGGTGGAGAACGGGAGCACGGCGATGGTGAAGGCGTCGGCCTCCTGGGCGAGCGCCCAGGCCGGGTGCGCCGCCAGGAGCGCGGCCGCGGCGAGCGCGGTCAGTGAACCTGAAATCAGCTGTCTCATGGCGAGCTCCTTCGACGCTATGCGAGAATGACGATCCCGGGATCCAGAAACTACTCTCTCCCCGGTCGCGGTCCAGCCGCGTCCCGATCTATAGAACCCGACAGCGCCCACGGGGTTCCGGCCACGCCTTGTGCCAAATTTCACAAGCGTCTTGACGCCCCCGTGAGTGACCGGTACTCTCACGTTCCTTTGCCGGCCCGACCACCGCCGCACCCGGCCTTCGCGGCCTTCGCGGCTTTCCCGAAGCCCCGATCACTGGCGATGGCCGATTCCACCACCCGCCCCACGTCACGACCGCCCCGCGGCGTTTCCCGCGTGGTCGTCTGGGCGGCCATCGGGGCCCTCGCGGCGGTGACCGGGTGCGGCGGCGAGCCCTGGTCCACGTTCGACCCCGCGTCCGACTTCGCGCGGCTGATCCTCGACGTCTACGGCGACGTCCTGTGGTGGACGATCGGGATCTTCGTGGTGGTCGAGGCGCTCCTGCTGTTCGCGCTCATCCGCTACCGCGGCCGTGGCGACGACTCCGGCGTGCCCGAACAGGTACACGGCCACACGTTCCTCGAGATCGGCTGGACGCTCGCCCCGGCGGCGATCCTGTTCTTCATCGCCATTCCCACCATCCGGGTGATCTTCCTCACGCAGGACGATCCGCCCCGCCGCGACGTCGTCGAGGTGGAGGTGATCGGCCACCAGTGGTGGTGGGAGTTCAACTACCCCGACCTGGGCGTCTCCACCGCCAACGAGCTCCACCTGCCGCTGGGCCGGACGGCCCGGCTGACCCTGACCTCGGCGGACGTGATCCATTCCTTCTGGGTCCCCCGGCTCGGGGGCAAGCGCGATCTGAACCCCGGCAGCGAGAACGTGATCTGGTTCACGCCGGAGATCGCCGGGGAGTTCGAGGGCGCGTGCGCCGAGTTCTGCGGCCTGTCCCACGCCAACATGCGGCTCACGGTATTCGTGGACGAGCCCGACACGTTCGACGCCTGGGTGGAGGGTCACACCGTGGCGGAGCCCGACTCGACCGGCTTCCACGCGTTCCTCACCTCGGGCTGCGCCGCCTGCCACTCGATCGCCGGCACCCCCGCCCAGGGACGGCTCGGCCCCGACCTGACCCGCGTCGGGGAGCGGACCACCATCGCGTCCGGGCTCTATCCCAACACGCGCGAGTCCATGGCCGGCTGGCTGCGGGATCCCGACAGCATGAAGCCGGGCGCCCTCATGCCGGACCTGAACCTCGCCGAGGAGAGGATCGACGAGCTGGTGACCTTCCTGGAGGGACTGCGATGAGCGCCCACGCCGCGACCGCCGGACACCATTCGATCTACAGCGGCGGGTTCGCCTCGTGGCTCACGACGGTGGACCACAAGCGGATCGGCGTCCTCTACGGCGTCACCGCGCTGTTCTACTTCGTGGTCGGCGGCATCGAGGCGCTCCTGATCCGGCTCCAGCTCGCCAGCCCCGAAAGCACCGTCGTGGGCGCCGAGACGTTCAACCAGCTCTTCACCATGCACGGGACGACGATGGTCTTCCTCGTCCTGATGCCGCTCGCGGCGGCGATGTTCAATTTCATGATCCCGCTCATGATCGGGGCCCGCGACGTGGCGTTCCCCCGGCTGAACGCGTTCAGCTACTGGACCTTCCTGTTCGGCTCGATCCTCCTGAACCTGTCGTTCTTCATCGGCGGGGCCCCGGACACCGGCTGGTTC
>CAZUIY010000055.1:0-3956 GCA_964619975.1 uncultured Gemmatimonadales bacterium | reverse complement strand
CGGCGGCGCCGGATCGCCCGCCCCTCCTTGCTCGACCGGGTGTCCACCACCCGGTCTTCCTGGGACCCGCAGAACGGACAGCGCATCGGGCCTACCGGCTCCCGGCCCGGATCACCCTACCGGCTGCCGATCTCCCGGCGGGCGCCGTCCGCTTCGGAGGAGTCGGGATAGCGGTCGATCAGGGCGCGGTACGCCGCCTGAGCCCGGGCGTCCTCGCCGAGCGCGCGCCAGGCGTCGCCGATCTTCCGGAGCGCCAGCGGCGCTTTGCCGCTGTCCGGGTAGCGGTCCACCGCCCGCTGGAGCTCCGCGATCGCCTCCCGGTAGCGGCCCTGGTCGTACTCGATGGCCCCGAGCCAGTACTGCGAATCCGACGCGTTGATGCCGCGGGGAAACTGGCGCAGGTACTCCTGGAACCCCTGTCGCGCGAGATCCAGCCGCCCCTGGTGGTAGTCGTTCAGCGTAGCGTTGTAGAGCGCCATCGGGTCCAGCGCGGGGACGGCCGCCGTGGTGTCGTCCGGCGCCGGCTGGACCGGCGGCGGGGTGTAGCGCTGAAACGACTCGATCCGGCTCTGCGTGCCCCGGACCGCCGACTCCATGGCGTTCAGGCCCTGCCGGACGGCCCCCAGCTCGGCCCGGAAGTCGGCCCGCATCTCGGTCAGGAGCCGCTCCAGGTTGGCCATCGTCTGCTCCAGCGACGTCACCCTCCGCTCCAGCTCGGCCTGCCGGCTGGAGATGTCCTGGTGCTCCTCGGACAGGTAGTCGATGTCGCCGCGAGTGGCGCACGCCGCCGTCAGGCCGACCGCCAGGAGGGCCGCCCCCACAGCCGCGCGCGCCGTGCCGAAGCCTCGCCCCATCACTGCCCCAGCGGGACGAACTCGTCGCGCCGGTTCTGCGACCACGCGGACTCGTTCGAGCCCTCCAGGGCCGGGCGCTCCTCGCCGTAGCTCACGGTGGTCAGCCGGTCGGTGTCGATCCCCAGGTCGATCAGATACTGCCGGGCCGCCTCGGCCCTTCGCTCGCCCAGCGCCAGGTTGTACTCGACCGTGCCGCGCTCGTCGGCGTGGCCTTCGATCCGCACCCGGAGCTCGGGGTAGTCACGGAGCACCTGGGCCTTGCGCTGGAGCTCGTCCCGCGCGCTCTCCTGGAGCTCGGAGCGGTCGAAGTCGAAATAGATCGGCTGGCGCAGCTCCGCCATGGCCCGCTCCATGGCCGCGATCTCGGCGTCCCGGCCGTCGTCCGTGGCCACCGGCGGCCGCGTGTCGGTGACGGGGGGCGGCTCGGTCCGGTCCCGCATCGGGTCGGTCTCGGCCCGGTTGCGCGAGCAGGCGGTGGCGACGACCGCCACCGCGAGCGCCACCAACGTCGTCTTCAGGAACACTCGTGCCGCCATCGGACCTCCTCGGGTGCTGCGTGGGAGCCAGTGCGGACGCCGCGGCCCCTGCCGCCCGTCCGCGTGGATCAAAGATAGCCCCGGCGGGCCGGGATTCAACGCCCGCCGCTCCTGAGCCGGGGCGACCAGGAGGGGCTGACGTACGCGCCTCCCCGGGTGACCCGCCGTACGTTGCTACCGTCCCAGTCCATCGTGTAGATGTCGGGCCCGCCTCCGCGGGTGGAGCTGAACGCGATGTGAAGCCCGTCCGGAGACCACGACGGGTCCTCGTTGTCCCCGATCGAGGTCATCACCCTCCTGCCGCCCCCGTTCGGGTCGATCGTCACGATCTGGAACCGTCCGCCCACCCGCTCCACGTAGGCCAGCCGGTCGCCGAGCGGTGACCACGCGGGCGAATGGGCCTCGCCGCCGAAGGTGATCTGCCGTACGCTCGCGCCCTCGGCGTCCATGGTGAAGATCTGGGCGACCCCCGTCCGGTCGGACTCGAACGCGATCTGCCGCCCGTTCGGCGACCACGACGGCGCCGTATCGATCCCCAGGTTGTACGTCAGTCGGCGGAGGCTGCGGGCGCCGGCGTCCAGCGCGTAGATCTCGGCGTTGCCGTCCTTGGTGAGCGTCATGGCGAGGCGCCCGCCGTCGGGCGACCACGAGGGGGCCATGTCGAGCCCCCGGTTCTGGCTGATCCCCCGCGCCCGGCCGCCGCCGGCGGGGGCGCAGAAGAGGTCCGGGTCGCCGGTCACGAAGGTGGTGAAGCAGATCTCGCCACCGCCGGGGTGCCAGTCGGGCGTCATCGAGATCGTGTCCAGCGAGGTCACCCGCGAGGGGTGATGCCCGTCGTAGTCGACGGCGTAGATCTCCTTGTCGCCCCGCCGCCGGCTGGCGAAGGCGATCCGCGTGTCGGCCACACCGTCCTCGCCGGTCAGCTCCTTGATGACCCGGTTGGAGACGTCGTGGACGGCGGCGCGGAAGCCCGGCGAGTCGCTCGCGGGGACGGCGAACGTGAAGCTCTGGATCTGCCGCTGGAACGGGACGTGGTGGAGCGTCAGGTCGGCGCGGAAGCCCGCGCCCGTCGGCTGGACGCTCCCGGTCACCAGGTACTCGGTGCCGAAGATCGACCACGCCTCGTAGTCGACGGTGGATCGGGCGACGGTTCCGGGGTTCCCTTCGATCACGTTGAACCGGAGCGAGAACTCCAGGTCGTACGCCAGGATCTCCGCCACCGAGCGGGCCGCCGCCGAGGCCGGGCTCAGGTCGTCGATCGCCAGGTTGATCGTCTGGTCGACGTACCCCTGGGCGGTGAGGGTCACCTCCTGCTGGGCCGCCGCCGGAACGGCCGGGGCCGCCAGCGCCGCGGCCAGGACGGCCGCGCGGAGGAGAGAGGGTACGCTCATCGACTGGATCTTCCTCATACCGCCACTGCCGGCGGGGGTTCCCGTCATTGCGCCGCGGTCTGCGTGTCGAACACGAAGTAGACGCCCAGCCAGTCTCCGGTGTAGCCATCCGGCAGGGGCGGCATCGGTCCCGCCGCCTCGACCGCCCGGCGCGCCGCCTGATCGAACAGGAAGTTTCCGCTCGGCTCGCGGACGTCCACTTCGGTCACCCGCCCGCGGGCGTCGATCCGGAAGTGGATCGTCGCCTGGAGCGTGTTCGACGTCGGCCGCCAGTTGCGCGTGACCTTGCGGTACACCTCCTGCAGGTAGTGCGGGAACGGGAACGGCCTCCCCTCGACCGACACCGGCAGCTCCCCCGTCTCGCGGGCCCGCTCGGGACCGGGGCGCGGGGTCGGCATCTCCTCGCGCGGGCGCTCCTCCCGGCGCTCCGGCTGCTCCTCCGGGTCCGGCACCTTCTCCTCGGCCTCGGGCTCGGGCGGCGTCTCCTCCTCGGGCTCGGGCTCCGGCGGGCGCGGCCGGGGCCGGGTCCGCATCGGCGCCAGCTCCTCCGCCGACACCAGGCTCACCTGGTAGACCGGCGGCATCGGTCGTGGCCCGGCGTCGGCCGTGGCCAGGAGGAACGCCACCAGGGCAGCCACCGCGTGGAGCCCGCCGGAGACCAGCATCCAGCGGCTCACTCCTCTTCCGCCCCGGCCTCGAACACGAGGCCCACGTTCTCGAACTCGGCCTGCCGGATCCGGCCCATCAGGCGCGCCACGTCGCCGTACGGGATCCGCTCGTCCGCCCGGACGTACACCCGGTCCAGGCCCCGGCTCGAGCGGATCTGCGTCAGCACCTCGCCCACCTGGTCGGCCTCGATCTCCGTCTGGTCCACGAACACGCGGCCCTCCTGGTCCATCGACACCAGCACCGCCTCCGAGGCCGGCAGCGGGGCCGTCTCGGCCCGCGGCACCCGCACCTCGATCCCGCCCTGCGAGATCGGCGCGATGATCATGAACATGATGAGGAGCACGATCGTGACGTCGACCAGCGACGTGACGTTGATCTCGGCCATCAGGCCGTGCTCGCGCTTGAGCGGGCCGGCCACGGCCTCACCCCCTCCGATCGCGGACGATCACGTTGATCAGCTCGCTCGAGAAGTGGCGCATGTCGTCCTCGAGCTCCTTGATCCGGCT
>CAZUIY010000054.1:0-1513 GCA_964619975.1 uncultured Gemmatimonadales bacterium | reverse complement strand
GTGTGAGCGTCACGTTTGTGGTTAGTTTGGGTAGTTTTTCCAGAAGGCTTCCCACTGTCCGGGCTCGCTGAGGTATAGCGCGCGGAGGTGACAGACGGCGTCGGAGCCGTCTTGGCCCCACCGCATGCCACTTCCTTTGAGCCGATTGGCAACCACCGTTTTGCAGGCGCTCTCGACAGGGCCCGAGCCGATCTGCCAACCGTTGGCCAGATAGCGTGGGTAGTCCATGCGATGCCGATGGTTCTGAAAGTAATGCACACAGTCGGCATGGGCCCCGCGGGCTGCGGACGAACAGGCGCCGAGCTCAAGTCGTTCGAGCGTGTCCAGCAGGCTCGCCCCTCCTTCATGCTTGAGCTGGTGACACCAAGTGCGCACCCGATGTTGACGCAGAGCTTCGTCATCAGGCCAGAGCGCCAAGCCCAGCTCGGTTAAATGCTCGGCCGCGTGCCAGAAGTCGAGGATGCACTCGGCCAGCGGGAAGTTCTTGCGGAAGAAGTCCTCCAGCCCACTGCCGCCATCGGAGAGCGCGATCTGCTGCTCGGCTTCATCCCAACCGACTTGGGCTGCCTGGCGCCGGAGCTGAAGACCAAGCTCGTCCAACCCGTAAAAACCCGCTAAATATCGCACAGAATGAGGTTCTACCGGTCGATCGTCATGCGGGCTGCGAGGATTGTAAACCATGCCGACATAAGCCATGCGACCGCCGGCCCGCGCGCCGCGCCCGCCTTGCTGACGCACGCCCGTGGCATCCAGGCCGACATAAGCGCACGTCTTCCCGCGCGCGTCGCGCTGCCAAGACCAAGACTTCTTTTCACCAAACGTCTTCTTATCGTCGAGCAACTTGGCCACGCGCTCGCCGGCCGCTTCGGTGACGCGCTCCACCGTCGACTCGCTCAGCCTGAGTCCGCACAGTTTTTGGAGTGTGACTTCGGCCGATTGCGCAAAACTGGTTTGCACGCCAGCGATGCTGGCCACTTCGCTGGCGGCGGACGTCAGCGCGCGGGCTCCCAATCCCAACTCGTGATCCCAAGGAACATGGCCCCGACCACAACCGCGGCAATGGTAGTAGCAGCGCGCGAGGCGGAGGGCGCCCAGCAAACTCTGACACCACTTGCCACGCTTTTCGACGAACCGCGCGTCTCTCGAACAGTGCGGGCAGACTAAGCTAGCTCCCTCGTATCCGCCCCTTTTTTTGCCGCTCGTCGGCGGCCGCTTCCAGCACCCGCGCGCCCAGCTCATGCACCCGATCGCGCAGCTCGAACTCCGTCTCGCCGAACAACTGGTTGCTCGGCTTCGAGGCCATGAACCGCGCCATCGTCTTGAGTTCCTCATCAAATGCCCCTCGCAAACGCTCATAAATCCGCTGCGCTTCGGCTTCTTGTTGCTCGTTCAACTTCACATGCGGCTGGCTGCGTCTCATCGGGCTCCCTCTCATTTAGGCGGAAAATAGGCAATCTCCTCCACGACTTCTCCATCAGACCAAATTTTCCACCCACAATCGAGACGCTCACAC
>CAZUIY010000053.1:0-1074 GCA_964619975.1 uncultured Gemmatimonadales bacterium | reverse complement strand
GGTGATGTCAATAATCAATTGCAACACAGACGTGGTGCAAGGATTTCCAGGGGTGTTCGATAGCCGAGTCGTCTGCGGGGACGTTCGTTGATTAATTGTTCCACGCGGGCCACCTCGCGGTGGCTGACCTGCGTGAAATCGGTGCCTTTGGGAAAGTACTGCCGCAAGAGTCCGTTCGTGTTTTCGTTCGTGCCACGTTGCCAAGAGGCGTAGGCGTCGGTGAAGTAAACATCAAGTTCCAGTCCGCGAGAGAGCTTTTGATGCTCCGCAAACTCCTTGCCGTTGTCGAAAGTCATGCTCCGTCGGAGGGAGGGCGAAAGGTCTTTCATGCGCCTCTTCGCCGCGCGCATGGTATCGTCCGACTTCATGCTGTCGACGCGACCAATCCGGGCATAACCACTTTTTCGCTCCACCAAGGTGACCAGTGCGCTGCGGCGGCCTTGGCCCACGATGGTGTCACCTTCCCAGTCACCATAGCGCCTGCGCCGATTGATCACGTCGGGCCGCCCGTCGATGCGTACGCAATCGTTGAGCTTTCCCCGTCTTTCCGGCGGCCGCCCGCCGCGACGCAACAGCGTCTGCCATTCGGGCGCATAATCGTTGATCCAATCGTAAACGGTTTGCCTAGACAACCAGCGTGCGGGTGCTCGTGGAAAGTCAAGCTGCACCCGACCCGCGATCTGATCCGGCGACCAGTTTTTTTCCAGTCTGTTTTGAACGTATTGATGCACGTCGGGGTCATCCATCTTGTGCGGCCGGCGACTCGCCAAACGACGCGTATCCGCCAAACGCTGGGCCTGCTTGGGTCGGTAACCGCGCTGGCCCGTGTTGCGGCTCAGTTCGCGATAAATGGTGCTGCGGTGCCGTCCCATCAGCTCCGCAATCTCCATGTCTGACTTTCCCTTCTTCTTCAACCGGTATAGGAACCCTCGCTCCTCAAACGTAAGATGTTTAGCCATCGCTGGGCCTCCGTGCGAACGTCGCTGCATGAACAACCGCGACATTCAAACGACCCAGCGATCCTTTCACCAATATCAGTTCTCAACACTGTTGCATTTGAAGTTTGACATCACC
>CAZUIY010000052.1:0-4345 GCA_964619975.1 uncultured Gemmatimonadales bacterium | reverse complement strand
CGGCGAGTCGAAGCTGACGTTCATCGGGCCGACGCCGGAGCAGATCCGGCGGATGGGGGACAAGGCCGAGGCGCGGCGGGTCATGATCGAGGCCGGGGTGCCGGTGGTGCCGGGCTCCGACGGGATCGTGGACGACGAGGCCACGGCGGTGAAGGAGGCCGGGAGGATCGGCTACCCGGTCCTGATCAAGGCCAGCGCCGGGGGTGGCGGCAAGGGGATGCGTGTGGCGCGCGACGAGGCCGGCTTCGCCGCCGTGTTCACGCAGGCCCGGCGGGAGGCGGAGGCGGCGTTCGGCGACGGGCGGGTGTACCTGGAGAAGTTCCTGGAGCGGCCCCGCCACATCGAGATCCAGGTGCTGGGCGACGCCTTCGGATCCGTGATCCACCTGGGGGAGCGGGACTGCTCGCTCCAGCGGCGGCACCAGAAGCTGCTGGAGGAGGCGCCCTCCCCGGCCGTGGACGACGAACTCCGGAAGCGGATGGGGGAGGCGGCCACGCGGGGGGCCGAGCGGATCGGCTACCTGGGCGCGGGCACGATCGAGTTCCTGCTGGCGGCCGACGGCGCCTTCTACTTCATGGAGATGAACACGCGGATCCAGGTGGAGCACCCGGTGACCGAGCTGGTGACGGGGCAGGACCTGGTGCTGAAGCAGCTCGAGATCGCGGCCGGCGAGCCGCTCGGGATCCGTCAGGACCAGGTCAAGTTCCGCGGCCACGCCATCGAGTGTCGGATCAACGCCGAGGACCCGGACCGGAACTTCATGCCGGCGCCGGGGACGATCCAGTCGTTCCACCAGCCGGGGGGACCGGGAGTCCGGGTCGACACCGCCGCCTACCAGTCCTACCGGATCCCGCCCCACTACGACTCGCTGATCGCCAAGGTGCTGACCCACGGCTGCGACCGGGAGCAGGCGATCGCCCGCATGGGCGTGGCGCTGGACGAGTTCATCGTCGAAGGAATCCCCACCACGATCCCGCTCCACCGGCGGATGATCCAGCACCCGCGGTTCCTCGCGGGGGACGTGCACACGCGTTGGGTGGAGGAGTGGCTCGAGGAGTCGGCGCCGGCCCCCGTGCCCGCCTGAGCATGGCCGGAAAGCGACGCAGGAAGAAGGCGGGCCCCTCGGGCCTGCGGCGCGAGGTCATGGGGATCCTGATGGCCGCCGTGGGCGGCTTCGTTCTGGTGGCCCTGTGGCCGTTCGACCCCGCCGCCGACCGCACCCTGGATACTCTGAACAGAGTCGGCGTGGTCGGCTCCTACGCCGCCTACTACCTGTACGGAGCGGCCGGCTTCGGCGCGCTGGTGGCCGGCGTTCTGCTCGTGGCGTGGGGGACGATCCTGTTCCTCGGCCGGCACGGCCGGGCCGCGGCGCTCTACTCCCTGGCGGCGCTGGGGGGGACGGCGATCGGGCTGACGCTGCTCGGCGTGGCCGCCCGCTGGAGCGAGGCGCCGGACCCGTGGCGGGACCGCGCCGGGGCCATGGGCGCGGCGGTGGCGAACGCGATGGTCGACACGATCGGCCTGGCCGGCGCCACGCTGGTCTGCCTGGTGGCGCTGGCGGCGCTCGTGGTGGGGACGTTCGGGATCTCGCTGGCGGAGCGGGTCGAGGCGGGGATGGAGATGGGCCTCTCCGGCGGCCGGCGGGCCCGCTCCGGCGTGGGGCGCGTGGCGGAGTGGTGGTCGGCGTGGCGGCGGGATCGGGCCGCCGCGCGGGCGGAGTCCCGGCGGGCGGCCCTCGAGGCGGAGCGGGACGCGCTCGACCCGGCCGCCGAGCCGGACGCGCTCCAGGCGGAGTCGCCGGAGCCGGTGCCCGCGCCGGCCCGCTCCCGCGGCCGTGCCGCCGCTCCGGCCGCTCCGGAAGCGCGCCCGCGGGAGCCCCGGCAGGCGCCGGGCGAGCCGCCGGCCGGCTTCCTGCCGCCCCTCTCGCTCCTCGACCCGCCGCCCCGCCACGACGCCGGCCAGAGCCGTGAGGAGCTGGAGCGCCTCGGCGCGGTCCTGATCGAGAAGCTGGCGTCGTTCCACGTCGAGGGGGAGATCGTCGCCATCCACTCGGGGCCCGTCCTCACCCAGTTCGAGGTGAAGCCGGCGCCGGGGGTCAAGGTCCACCAGATCGCGAACCTGGCCGACGACCTGGCGCTGGCGATGCGCGCCCAGCGGATCCGGATCGTGGCTCCGATCCCCGGGAAGGGCGCGGTGGGGATCGAGATCCCCAACCCCTCGCCGCGGATGGTTACCATGCGGGAGGTGCTGGAAGCGCCGGAGTGGGCCCGGGGAGCCGCGAAACTGCCGCTGGCGCTCGGCCGCGAGATCGCCGGCTCGCCCATCGTCTCCGACCTGGCGCGGATGCCGCACCTCCTGATCGCGGGCGCCACGGGGTCGGGGAAATCCGTCTGCATCAACACGATCGTGACCAGCCTCCTCTACCGGTACCCGCCGGACGAGGTCCGCTTCATCATGATCGATCCGAAGATGCTGGAGCTGGTCGTGTACAACGGCGTGCCGCACCTCCTCCACCCGGTGGTGGTGGAGCACAAGCACGCGGCGAAGGCGCTCAAGTGGACGGTGGGCGAGATGGAGCGGCGCTACCGGCTCCTGGCGGCCAACGGGGTGCGGAGCCTGGGCGACTTCAACGCGCGGGTCCAGGCGGGGGACGAGATCGAGGATCCGAGCGGAAGCGAGGAGCCGCCGCGGACCCTTCCCTATATCGTGGTCCTGATCGACGAGCTGGCGGACCTGATGCTGACGGTGCAGCAGGAGATCGAGGAGCCCCTGGCGCGGCTGGCCCAGATGGCCCGGGCGGTCGGGATCCACCTGGTCCTCGCCACCCAGCGCCCCAGCGTCAACGTGATCACCGGCGTCATCAAGGCGAACTTCCCGAGCCGGCTCAGCTTCCAGGTGTCGTCCAAGATCGACAGCCGGACGGTGCTGGACATGAACGGGGCCGAACAGCTGCTGGGCAACGGAGACATGCTGTTCCTGCCGGCGGACCGGGCCGAGCCGATCCGGATCCAGGGGGCGTACATCTCGGGCGATGAGACGGCGCGGGTGGTGAAGTACCTGCGCGAGGCGGGTGAGGCGCTGGACGCGGAGACGATCGCCCCGCCGATCGACATCATCGCCGAGGCCTCCGAGCTGGAGATGGCGTCCCTGGACGAGCGGGACGAGCTGTTCTTCGTGGCCGCCAAGGTGGTGGTGGACCACGATCAGGGCTCCACCAGCCTGCTCCAGCGGCGGCTCAAGGTGGGATATTCGAGAGCGGCGCGGATTCTGGACCAGCTCGAGCAGGCCGGCGTGGTCGGCCCGCCGGATGGGACCAAGCCGCGCGAGGTGCGCGTGACCCTGGACGATCTGGAGGCGATCCAACGTGACCCCTTCTGAGACCGCGGCCGCGAGCCGCTCCCACGCCGACGCCCTGGCCGAGGCGATCGAGAAGAAGACGGCCGTGGTCGGCGTGATCGGCATGGGGTACGTCGGCCTGCCGCTGGCGCTGGCCTTCGCCGAGCGCGGATTCACCGTGATCGGCTTCGACCTGGATGCGCGCAAGGTGGAGCGGCTGAACCGGGGCGAATCGTACATCGCCCACTTCGACGCGGAGCGGATCGCCGGCGAGGTGGAGGCGGGCCGGCTCTCGGCCAGCGCCTCGTTCGAGCGGCTCGCGGAGGCCGACGCGGTGCTGGTCTGCGTCCCGACCCCGCTCACGATCCACCGCGAGCCGGACATGAGCTACGTGCTGGCGACCGCCGAGCAGATCCGGGAGGCGCTCAGGCCGGGCCAGCTGGTGGTGCTGGAATCGACCACGTGGCCGGGGACGACGGACGAGCTGGTGCGGACCACCCTGGAGGAGTCGGGCCTGGTCTCGGGGGAGGACTTCTTCCTCGCCTTCAGCCCCGAGCGGGAGGACCCGGGAAACCCCTCCTTCTCGACCTCCACCATCCCCAAGGTGGTGGGCGGCGTGGGCGAGGCCGCGGGGGACCTGGCGAGCGCGCTCTACGGGGCGATCCTGGCCGCGCCGGTGGTGCGGGTCTCCTCGGCCGCCACGGCCGAGGCGGTCAAGCTGACCGAGAACGTGTTCCGGGCGGTCAACATCGCCCTGGTCAACGAGCTGAAGACGATTTACGACGCGATGGGGATCGACGTCTGGGAGGTGATGGAGGCGGCGGCGACCAAGCCGTTCGGCTTCATGCGGTTCGACCCCGGGCCCGGGTGGGGCGGGCACTGCATCCCGATCGACCCGTTCTACCTGGCGTGGAAGGCGCGCGAGTACGGCAAGAGCGCGCGGTTCATCGAGCTGGCGGGGGAGATCAACATCGCCATGCCGGAGTACGTGGTGGAGCGCGTGGCGGCG
>CAZUIY010000051.1:0-4363 GCA_964619975.1 uncultured Gemmatimonadales bacterium | reverse complement strand
CGGTACAGGCTGATCCCGCTCGCCTTCATCGCCGTCAGCTCGCCGTGCCGGCCCATGTCGCCGATCGTCAGGATGGTGGCGATCAGCATCGACATCGGCAGCGTGAGCAGCAGGTTGTACGGCAGCTCGTACAGGTAGTAGAGCGCGACGTCGGACCAGTCGGCCTCGTGGTCCAGGAACACGTCCACGTGGTCCATCAGGTGGACCAGGATGGTGATCGCCGAGAGGGCGGCCAGCGCCACGACCAGGATCTTCAGGAACTGGCCCATGACGTGGCGGTCGAGCTTCCGCAGGTACAGCATCTAGACCGGAGGCTCCGCGGGATCGTCCGGTGTCCGCGCCCGCTGGCCCGGCAGCCACCGCGGCAGCCGGAGACGCCGCGCGGCCGTCTCCCGCGCCGTCCGGCGCAGGAGCCACAGCCCGAACACACCGAACACCAGGTTCGACAGCCACATCGCCACCCACGGCGGCAGGATGCGCCGGTCGGCCAGGTCCTCCCCGCCGGTCAGGGCCAGGTAGTAGAAGACGAACACGAGCGTGCTCATGCCCATGGCGAAGCCGTAGCCTCCGCGCCGGGCGCGCACCCCGATGGGCGCGCCGATCAGGACGAAGACGATGCAGGCGAAGGGGATGGCGAACTTCTTGTGGTACTCCACCAGGAACTGGTTCCGCTGGCGCAGGGAGTAGTCGATTCCCTCGTGGAGACGCTGGACCAGATTCACCCGGTAGCGCTCCTGGTCGAGCGGGTCCTGGACCTCCAGGACGCGCGCGCCGGCGCTGTCGGCGGCGCCCACCGCGAAGCTGTCCGACACCAGCGTGGCCACGTGGGCCCGGACGGCCTCCTGGAGGTCCGATCGCGCCGACACGACCTTCGCCTCCTCTTCGCGCACACGGGCGAGCAGGGTGCCGAGGTCCATCTCGCGGTCGCTCCGGAGCGTGCCCATGTCCTGCGCCCGCTCCAGCCGGCTGCCGACGCCGCGCAGGACCATCTGCTGCTTCTCGAACTGCAGCACGTCGTACTCGCCCGGGGCGGTGACGTCCCGATGGTGGACGCTGCCACTCCAGAGCGAGAGCACCGCGTCCTCCCCGTTCACCGCGTAGTCCAGCCGCCCCGAGTCGGCGATGATCGTCTGCTGCTCCTGGAGATTCGTCATGTCCACGATCCGCAGGCCGTACATCATGTTCCGCTCACGGTCGATCCGGTCGGGGATGATCCGGTACTCGCCCAAACCCGTGGGGTCGTTGATTCGTTTCTCCTGCAGGACGAACGTGGGCCGGGTCCGCTGGATGTCCATCATCAGCCGGGTGAGCCGGTGGTTGCTCTCCGGCAGCAGGGTGTCGTTCAGCCCGATGGACAGCACCGTCAGGGCGAGCGCCCCCAGCACGCTGGGGGCGATGATCTGATGGAATCCCACGCCGTTGGCCTGGATGGCGGTGATCTCGTTGTCGCCGGCCAGGCGTCCGAAGGCCGCCATCGTCGCCACCAGGACCGCCATCGGGATCGTGACGGCTATGGTGAGCGGCACCGAGAGCAGGAACACCTCGGTGATCACCGCGGCCCCCAGCCCCTTCCCGGCCAGGTGCTGGAGCTGCCGCGCGACCTGGTTCATCAGCATGATGAAGGTGAATATCACGAGAGCGAAGAGGAACGGACCGACGTGCTCCCGCAACGCGTAGACGGACAGGGTGCGGGCGTTGAACCACTCCCGCCAGCGGCTTCCGGGCCTCATCGCGTCACCCGTTGCCGGCGGCGCGCGGGGCGGTATATTCGAGCGCTCTCCCGGCCACCTATCCTCAATCCGGAGCGTAGGTTACGAGTCTGCGTAGTCGGTGGGATCACTGGTAGTCTAACGTTCGCTCTCCGACCCGCACAGGCTCGGCGTATCCGGAAACGTATCGGTTGAATTCACGTCCTCTCCCTTCGGCGCGCGGCCTCCTGGGGCTGCTCGCGACGCTGGCGGCCATCCTGGCCGCGGACGGCGCGCGCGCGCCCGTGGCCCGGGCGCAGGACATCGTGGAGCCCCGGACGCCGTCGTTCGTGCTGCGGCCAGCGCCCCTGCCCGAGGAGCTGGCCCGGCTCCCCGGCGACACGATCCTGCACACCCCGCCGCTGCGATACGACCCGTGGCTCGGCACCGTGCGCCGCGAGATCGCCTTGCTCGGCCGGTCGGGTCCCGAGCGGCTCCCTGCCGTCTCGGCGCTCGACCTGCTGGCCTGGACCCGCTCGATCGAGACCCGCGACCTGCGGCGGATCCGCTCCGACGCGTGGGCCGAGCGGCTGGGCCGGGGCCGCGAGGACGAGGGGCTCATCCCCGAGATGGAGAACCCGCTCCGCGTCCCCGAGCCGCTGGCCCGCGTCTTCGGCGAAGGCTCCGATTTCGACGTCCAGGGCAAGCTGCACATGGCCGCGCTCGGCTCGCGGAACACCCAGGACCCGGATCTGCGCACCGACCTCCTGCGCCAGGCCGTGGGGACGTTCGACCTGGACCTGGATCAGATCCTCGATCTGCGCGTGATCGGATCGGTGGGCACCAAGCTGGACATGGCGGTCGACTTCAATTCCTCCCGTGAGCTCGACTCAAAGCAGCTCATCACCGCGGGGTACACCGGCAGCGAAGACGAGATCCTGAAGAAGATCGAGGTGGGGGACATCCGGGTGGCCCTGCCGCCCTCCCGGTTCATGGGCGCCAACGCCGCCGTCGGCACGTTCGGCGCCCAGGCCGTGGCCCAGCTCGGACCGGTGGACCTGCGGATCCTCGGCTCCCGCAAGGAGGGGCAGTCCACCTCGCGCGCCATGACGATCTCGCCCGGGGGCGAGGGCGTCTTCCAGGAGGTCACGCTCGACATCAAGGACTCGCAGTTCCAGGACGACCGGTTCTTCCTGCTGTTCCACCCGGACAGCCTGGTGGACCAGCGCCTGGCGTATCCGAACAAGGGGACGACGCTGGTCGACCCGGGCTCGACTCCCGAGAGCGGCTCGCTCGACGTGTGGCTGGACGACGGCAACTTCACCAACAACCGCGAGCTGGCGTCGAAGCCCGGTACCGCGCGCGTGAACCCGCTGGATCCGACGGCCTTCGCGGACCAGGCCCACAACGGGTTCTTCGATCTGCTGGTCGAGGGTGAGGACTACGTGGTCACGGACGGCATCGTGATCCAGATGCAGCGCCAGCTGAACGACGACGAGGTGCTGGCGGTGGCGTACACCACGGCCAGCGAGACGCGGGTGGGGTCGCTTCAGGGGGCCGAGGAGCTGGATCTGAAGCTGGTCAAGCCGTTGAACCCCGACACGCTCGATTTCACGTGGGATTACACGCTGAGGAACGTCTACTCGCTCCGCGAGTCCAACCTCCAGCTGGGCTCGCTGACCCTGTCCGTGTACCGGGGGACCCAGGACCTGAAGAAGACGTTCGAGGTGGTGGACGGGGAGTCGCGGAAGTACTCGGAGATCTTCGGCGTGTCCGACGAGAGCGGTCGGGCGGCGGTGCCGCGGATCCTGCGGGACCCCTTCGGCGGCCCCGATTACCTGGTCTTTCCCGACATCCGTCCGTTCCTGCGCCCCACCGCCCTGAACGGCGAGCCGATCCCGCTGGAGGCGCCCAACCGGAAGCTCTACTTCAACAGCGACCCGCGACGGACGGCGCTCGACGACCAGATCTACTTCATCGAGGCGACCTACCTCTCGCGCGGCGGCCTGACCGGCGAGGTGGAGCTGGGCGCCGCCAACATCCTCGAGGGGTCGGAGTCGATCACGGTCGGCGGGGAGGCCCTGGTCCGCGGCGAGGACTACCAGATCTTCTACGACTTCGGCCGCCTGGTCTTCAACGACCCCGCCGGGCTGGCCGAGCGCTTCCCCAACTCGCCGGTCTCGATCGTGTTCGAGGTGGCGCCGCTGTTCAACCTGGCGCCCACCAGCCTGTGGGGAGCGGCCGGCACGTGGCGCGTGGGGGAGAACGCGGCGGTGAACTCGACGCTCCTGTTCCAGGACCGGGAGAGCCTGTCCAACCGGCCGATCCTCGGCGCCGAGCCGACCCGCACCATGATCGGCGAGATCGACGGGGCCTGGGTCGCCCCGATGCCGATGTTCACGCGGTGGCTCGACGCCCTGCCGGGGCTCGACACGCAGGAGCCGTCGCGAATCAGCCTGAGGGGCGAGGTGGCCTATAGCGTGCCGGACCCGAACACCGAGGGCCGGGTCTTCCTGAACGACTTCGAGAGCATCGAGATCGCCAAGCAGATCAGTCTGTTCTTCCGCGTCTGGCGGTTCTCGTCGAGTCCCGAGGGGACGACGATGGACATCCCGACCGCCGCGCCGGCGCGCTGGTACACGTTCCCGCTGGACGCCCAGCAGGTGACGCCGGGC
>CAZUIY010000050.1:0-1861 GCA_964619975.1 uncultured Gemmatimonadales bacterium | reverse complement strand
TTTGACAGACGTACTCGACGTGCGTACTATTCTCGATCACGCGAAGGAGGTTCCTTGTGGACGAGAAAGAGAAGCGCGAGGTCCACGTGGCAGTCCTGGGTGCCGTGGAGGCGGGGCTGGAGGCGCAGCTTCGTGCCGTTCGCCGCCTGCTCCATGGACAGGGCGAGGACGCAGACAAGACGCGGCGCCGGTCAAGTAGGTCACAAGTAGATATTGTCGAGGACATACTCCGAAAGGCTGGCGTTCCACTCCATATCTCCGAGATCCTGGCGCGTGCCCAGAAGAACTTTGGTCTGGCTCTCGATCGCGAATCGATCGTTTCGGCCTTGACCAAGAAAGTGCGTAGGGGAGACCGCTTCGAACGACCCGATAAGAACGTCTTTGCACTCAAGCCGGGAGGCCGCTGATGCTGCTCGAACGCATCATCAAAGAGACCGATCGTTGGCAAGGCGCGTTTGCCCGGGATGCTTCGCACCAACGTGCCGTTGAACATCTACTCGCCACTGCCAGCAACATGGGCCGGCGCACCGTTTCGCGCTCGATCATCGCCTTGGGGCGTGGCCACCAGGACTGGAGTGCCGACTACAAGCTCTACGCGCGCAGTCCCTGGAATCAGAACGATCTGTTCGAGCCCGTCTTTCATCACTATGCACGACTGTTCGACCAGCCCCGGGATCCGATCGGTGTGGCCCTCGATGACACCAAGCTGTCCAAGACCGGAAGACATGTTCCTCATGCCTCCTGGCATCGCGATCCCATGTCTCCGCCGTTTCATACGAACCTGCTGTTCGGCCTGCGCTACTTACAGGCTTCGCTGCTGTTTCCACATCATCAGACCGCCGAGATCGGGGCACGGGGCGTTCCGGTCCGTTTCACGGAAGTGCCTCATGTCAAGAAGCCAGGCAAGAAGGCCACCGAGCAGGACTGGATCGACTACAAAGCCGCCATCAAGACCCGGAACCTCTCCATGGCGGGCGTGGCCATGATCGAGGATCTTCGGAACACGCTCGATCGAAATGGCGCATCCATGCGTCTTCTGGTCATGTCGATGGATGGCAGTTTCTGCAACAAAACCATCTTCTCGCATCACTTCGATCGAACCGTGTTGCTCGCCCGAGCCCGCAAAGACGCACGGCTCTGTTTCCCGGCCGAAAAGGGTTCGCGAAAAACATACAGCACCGATCGGTTCACCCCCCAGTCGGTTCGCCATGACGAGGATATCCCCTATCAAACCGCTCAGATCTTCTACGGAGGGGCTCGGCGCGAGATCCGCTTCAAGGAAGTCTCCAACATTCTTTGGCAACGAGGCTCAGGGCGGAAACCGGTGCGGCTCATCGTCGTCGCTCCGCAACCCTACAAAGTCAGCCCTAATGCCGCCACCAACTATCGCGACCCAGCCTATCTGCTCACCACCGACTTGACCACACCCGTCGCCCTACTGCTTCAGATCTACTTCGATCGCTGGCAAATCGAAGTCAATCACCGCGAAGAGAAAAGCATCCTCGGTGTCGGTCAAGCCCAACTCACTTCCACGCTCGGAGTCCCTCGCCAGCCAGCCTTCATCGTGGCCGGCTACGCCATGATCCTGCTCGCCAGCATCCTCGAGTTCGGCCCTCATCGAACCAACCACTTCCTTCCTCTTCCCAAGTGGCGTCGCAACGCCAAACGACCTTCCCTGCTCGATCTGCTCACCCTGCTGCGTACAGAACTCGACGAAGCTGTCGACTCGAAGCTCGATCTGGGTTCCATCGCCGCAAATCTCCGCCGCGCCGCCTACACCTGACCGCTCCCAACGTCCAGCCCACAGCCCCGAGCCTGCCGAAACGTCCAAACTCCAGGCCCCCGGCTTTCAGCCGGGGGT
>CAZUIY010000049.1:0-7423 GCA_964619975.1 uncultured Gemmatimonadales bacterium | reverse complement strand
GAGGCGGTCCGGTTGAAGGCCTCGCTGGCCTCGGTGTAGCCCGGGGCCTGCCGGATCACTTGCTCGGAATCGACGTAGGCGATCTTGAGTGTGGACTGCTGGGCCGAAGCCACCGCGGGAACCGCGACGACGAGGGCCAGGGCCGCCAGACTGATGCGCGTGAAGCGATGCATGTCGTGCTGAACCTCCTGCTCGTCCTGCATGGAATATTCACGGCTCCGGGACGTTCCCGCGCCGTCGTCGCTCACCCTCGCCTGGCCGTGGAATCGACCGGCGAATCTACCCCACCCCCCGGCGGCGCGCCCGCCGCCGGCACATCGGGATCCAGCGGATCGTTTGATCCGCTACCTCATCAGGTTGCCGAACCGGAAGTGGAACTGCCAGCCCGGGTCGGGCTCCCCCAGACTGTCCAGCCGGTCGAAGCCGTACGCGTAGTCGACGCCGAGCGGCCCGAAGCCGGGCAGGTCCACCTGGACCCCGATCCCCGCTCCCCGCCGCAGGTCCGCGAACGTCACGTCGCCGAAGTCCTCCCACACCGAGCCCGCGTCGTAGAACAGCGACGTGTAGACGGTGTCGGTGATCTTGATGAAGTGCTCGGCCGTCAGCAGCAGGAACGCGTTGCCGCGGTCGCTCCCGCAACTGGCCCCGATCGGCTGGCCGGCGTTCCGCACGCCCACGCAGTTGTCGCGGTAGCCCCGCAGGCCCTGCGCCGGGATCTGTACCCCGCCCAGCAGGAACTGCTCCGTCAGCGGCACGAAACCCGTGTCCACGATGCCCCCCAGCTCGAACCGCAGGTTCAGGATCGTGCGGTCGTTGTAGGTGGGGGAGAACCACGAGGACTCCAGCTCGTACTTGTGGAAGCCCACGGAGCCGCCGATCGGGCCGCCCGCGTAATCGGCGAAGACGCTGTGACGGGCTCCCTGCACGGGGTGCTGGCGGGGAAGCCGCGTGTCCCGCACCAGCCCGAACCGGAGGCTCGACTCCGTCCGCGGGTACTCCTCGCTGAAGCGGGTGTCGTCCCCATCGGTGGATTCCAGGTTGATCCGCTGCCACTTGTAGCCATAGAAGACGCGGGAGGCCTCGTCCCAGGGAAGCGGCGTGCCGAAGTTCAGGTTGCCGCCCAGGACCTCCTGCCGGAACCCGGTGTTGATGTAGCGCTGATTGATGTCGAAGAACGAGAACGAGGCCGACGTCCGGCTGCCGAGGAACACGGGCTCGGTATAGCCGAGCTCCAGATTGTTGTTGCGCGAGCCGAACTCCCAGCGGACCCGGCCGGTCTTCCCCTGGCCGAAGAGGTTCGGCTGCTCGTAGCCGAGGAATCCGGAGAGGCCGGTTCCGCCACCGATCGCCGCCCCCAGGGTCAGCGAGCCCGTCCGCCGCTCCTGCACTTCGAACGTGAGGTCGATGTCGCCGGTCTCGGGGTCCGACACCCGGGTGGTCGGCACGATGCCGGGCTCGAAGAAGCCCATCCCCTCGAGCGACAGCAGGCTGTTCCGGACGTCGGTCGCCCGGAACCGCTCGCCCGGCGTCACGAACAGCTGGCGCCGGATGACCGATTCGTGGGTGACGGTGTTCCCGCGGATGTCCACCCGGTTGACGTGGGCGGGATTGCCCTCACGGATCCGCCAGGTCAGGTCCACCACGGTGGTGTCGGGCCGGACCTGCCGCACCGGCTGGACCTGGGCGTAGATGTACCCGTCGTCGGCGTAGAGATCCTGGATCGCGCCCTGCGTCCGCTCCACCGCCCGGGCGTCGAACACCTGCCCCGGCTGGATCTGGAGGAGAGTCCGCAGATCCGCCTGCGAGAAACGGGAGTTGCCCTCGATCGCCACGTCGCCCGCGTGGTACCGGGGACCTTCGGCCACCGTGACCGTCAGGTGCATCTCGCCCCGCTCGGGGTCGACCGCCACCGAATCCCCCACCACCGCCATGTCGATGTAGCCGTGCTGGCCGTAGAAGGCGGGGAGACGCCGCACCAGGTCCTCGCGCCACACCTCCTCGTCGAACTCGCCGTCCTGCCAGAACCAGAACCCTTCGGTCTCGGTGTCGAGCACGTCCCGCAGCCGGCCGCCGCTGAAGGCCTCGTTGCCGACGAACTCGATCGTCTCGATCTCCACCTTGCGGCCCTCGCGAACGCGGGCCACCACCGCGGTGGAGTCGGCCCCGGGCCGGTCCGGCTCGACCGTCACCTCGGCCAGGTAGAACCCCCGCTCCCGGTACAGCGTCTGGGCGTCCAGCGCCGCCTGGTGGAGCCGGTGCTCGAGCAGGCGGTCGCCGGGATTCAGCCCCAGCCGTCCCCGCACGTCGCTTTCGTCGACGTCGTCCGTCCCCTCGATGGCGACGCGAGTGATCACCGGCGCCTCCACCACCCGGATGACGGCCACGACGCCGGCCGCGTCCGTCGCCGGCCGCGAGACCACCGACACGTCGTTGAAGAGGCTGGTTTCCCAGAGGGCGACGATGGCGCGCTGGATCTCGCGCTGCGTGAGGGGCTCCCCCGGCGTGAGACCGGCCAGCGCGCGCACACGGGCCGCGTCGAGGGAACGGGCCCCCTCGACCTCGACCTGGGCGATGACGGGGGCGTCCTGCGCGCGGGCCGCGAGCGGCGTCAGGCACAGGGCGAGCGCGGCGAGCGCCGCGCGGCCCCGGCGCCCCGATCGGAGTGCTGGAATCGAGTTCAGCGAACTTCTTCCTGGACCGGCTCTTCGGGCGTGGGCTCCTCGCCGGCCTCGGCGGGGCGGCCGTGGAACTCCAGGGACTCGCCACCCTCGGCCACGTCCACCGTGATCTCGTCGCCGGGGGCGAAGCGGCCCTGCAGGAGCTCCTCCGAGAGCGGATCCTCCAGATACCGCTGCATGGCGCGCTTCAGCGGCCGCGCGCCGAACTTCTCGTCGAACCCGCGCTTCGCCAGGAAGCGCTTGGCCTCGTCGGTCATGACCAGCGTCACTTCGCGGTCCTCGATCCGCTTCAGCACCTCGCGGAACAAAATGTCGACGATCTGGACGATGTGCTCCTGGCTCAGCGGATGGAACACGATCACCTCGTCCAACCGGTTCAGGAACTCCGGGTTGAACACCTTGTCGATCTCGTCCCGCACCGCCTCCTGAATCTGGTCGTGCCGGGCCTCGTCGCCGGGCTTCTGGAATCCCAGCGACTGGGACCCCATGATCCGGCGGGCGCCGATGTTCGACGTCATGATCACGACCGTGTTCTTGAAGTCGATCTTCCGCCCGTAGTTGTCCGTGATGTGCCCCTCGTCCAGGATCTGGAGGAGGATGTTGAACACGTCCGGGTGCGCCTTCTCGATCTCGTCGAGCAGGATCACCGAGTACGGCTTGCGGCGGACCTCCTTCGTCAGGTAGCCGGAGTCCTCGTAGCCGACGTACCCCGGAGGGGCGCCCAGCAGGCGGCTCACCGTGAACTTCTCCATGTACTCCGACATGTCGATCCGGATGAGCGCGTTGGGATCGGCGAAGAGGAACCGCGCCAGGGCCCGCGCCAGCTCGGTCTTCCCGACGCCGGTCGGTCCGCTGAAGATGAACGAGCCGATCGGCCGCCGCGGGTCCTTGAGCCCCGAGCGGGCGCGCCGGATCGCCTTCGAGATCGCCTCGATCGCCTGGTTCTGGCCGACGATGTGCTCGTGCAGCTCCTCCTCCATCTGGAGCAGACGCTCGGTCTCCTCTTCGCGCAGCCGGACGACCGGCACACCGGTCCAGCGGCTCACGATGAACGCCACGTCCTCGGTCTTCAGCACCGGCCGGTCGGCGTGGTTGCCGCGCTCCCACTCCAGCTTCTTCCGCTTGATGGTGGACTTGAGCTCGCGCTCGGAGTCCCGCAGCTTGGCCGCCGTCTCGTAGTCCTGGGCCTTGATCGCCTCGTCCTTCCGGGCGACGATCTCCTGAACCTCCTCCTCGAGCTCGATCAGGTCGGGCGGCGGCACCTGGGTGGCCAGATGGACCCGCGCGCTCGCCTCGTCGATCACGTCGATCGCCTTGTCGGGAAGGAAGCGGTCGGTGATGTAACGCTCGGAGAGCCGCGCCGCGGCCTCGATCGCCTCGTCGGTGATCTCCACGCTGTGATGGTCGGCGTAGGGCTTCCGGAGGCCCTTCAGGATCTCCACCGTCTCCTCGATCGAAGGCGGATCCACCACCACCGGCTGGAAGCGCCGCTCCAGCGCGCCGTCCTTCTCAATGTACTTGCGGTACTCGTTCAGCGTCGACGCGCCCACGCACTGCAGCTCGCCCCGCGCCAGGGCCGGCTTCAGCATGTTGGAGGCGTCGATCGCGCCCTCGGCGGCGCCCGCCCCCACCAGCGTGTGGAGCTCGTCGATGAACAGGATGATGTTCTTCGACTGCTTGATCTCGTTGATGACCGCCTTCAGGCGCTCCTCGAACTGTCCGCGGTACTTCGTCCCGGCGATGACCGCCGCCATGTCCAGCGACAGGACCCGGTGCTCGCGCAGGGAGTGGACGATCTCGCCGTTGACGATCCGCTGGGCGAGGCCCTCCACGATGGCGGTCTTCCCCACCCCCGGCTCGCCGATCAGAACCGGGTTGTTCTTCTTCCGCCGCGACAGGACCTCGATCACCCGCTCGATCTCCTTCTCGCGGCCGATCGTCGGGTCGAGCTCCCCGTCGCGCGCCAGGTCCGTCAGGTCCCGGCAGAAATGGTCCAGGGCCGGCGTCTTGGATTTCTTCTCGCTCGGCTTGGACGTCTGGCTCCCACCTTCCATCGAGCTCAATTCGCCTCCTAGAAGTCGGATCGTCTCGTTGCGGGCCAGGTCGATCGTCGCACCGGTCTCCTCGAGAACCTGGGCGGCCACGCCCTTCTCCTCCCGCAGGAGCCCGAGCAGCAGGTGCTCCGTGCCGACGTACGAGTGCTTGAGGCTGCGCGCCTCGGCCACCGAGAACTCCAGCACCTTCTTGGCGCGTGTGGTATAGGGCACCTCGTCGGCCGACATGTCGCTGCGGCCGGGATCGACACGCTCCTCCACCCGCCCCCGGAGCTCCTCGAGGTCGACGTTCAGGTTGGTCAGTATCGCCGCCGCCACGCCCTCACCCTCGCGGATCAGCCCCAGCAGGATGTGCTCCGTGCCGACGTAGTCGTGTCGCAGCCGGGTCGCTTCTTCCCGGGCCATCGACAGGACCTTCCTCACCCGATCCGTAAAATTGCTGTTCATGATGTCCCTCGCGATTCCGCGTCCGAGTCCTCGTCGCCCAGTGGCCCGTCCACTCGCTCTTCTTCCAGAATCTCCCGGATCAGTCCCGCCCGCTCCACCTCGCGCTCGCGCTTGGTGAGGGTGCGGCCCGCCCGTTCCTGAAGATGCGCGACCTGGGTCCAGAGTAAAAGCCTGTTGAGAACCGATACCCCGATCTCCGGCAGCAGTTTCATGCTGACGCCCAGACGGACGGCGGAGAGCAGGTTCATCATCTCGTCGAACGAGATGGACCGGGCGTGGGTCAGAAGCCCCCGGGCCCGCCACACCTTGTCCTCGATCTCGTCGAGCGCGTCCCGCACCAGGACCTGGCGGGCGTTCTCCTCGTATTCGATGACCTGGCCGGTGATCTGCTCCAGGTGCGCGACCAGCTCCTCCTCGGACTTGCCGAGGGTGGTCTGGTTGGACACCTGGAAGTAGTTGCCGATCACGTCGGATCCCTCACCGTACAGGCCGCGGAACGTGAGCCCGATCTGGGACAGCCCCTGGAGCACCTTGTGGATCTCCCGGGTCAGCACCAGCCCGGGCAGATGGATCAGCACCGACGCCCGCAGCCCGGTGCCGGTATTGGTGGGACACGAGGTCAGGAAGCCGAACCGGTTGTGGTAGGCGAACTGCACCCGGCGCCGGAGCGACCGCTCGGTGCGGCTGGCGATGTCGAAGGCTCGCGTCAGCTGGAGTCCCGGCGCCAGCACCTGGATCCGGAGGTGGTCCTCCTCGTTCAGGAGGAGCGCCACGCCGTCCCCGCCCACGATCAGGGCGGACGCCTCGCGGTGCTTCACCATCTCCTGGCTCGCCAGGTGCCGCTCCAGCAGGAGCGACGCCTGGTTCTCCTCCAGCTCGGCCAGGCGGATGAACCGGTGCTCACCGCCGGCGCCCTCCGGCGCGCTTCGGAACGCCCGCAGGACGTCCTCGGTCACCAGCTCCTGCTGGGCCTCGGTGATCGTCTCCCGGAAAGGGAACCGCTCCAGGTTCCGCGCCATGCGGACCCGGGTCGAGAGGATGATGTCCGAGTGGGGCCCCTCCCCCGTGATCCAGGACAGGCCGCCGCCCACGGGCTCCAGCAGCTCGCCGAACGGCCCGTTCACGACCGCCCCCCGTTCTCGCCTTCGCCCCCGACCGCGGCCGAGGACTCCTCCTCCAGGCCCGCGATTTCGTCCCGCAGCCGCGCGGCCTGCTCGTAGGCCTCGTTATCGACGGCCCGGCGCAGGTCCCGGCGGAGCTGGAACAACCGCTCCTCGGACTCCTCGACGGGGCCGATCGCCTGGCCGGCCACGATCCCCACGTGGTCGGCGGAGCCGTGGATCTTCCTCAGCAGCGCGCTCATCTCGTCCTCGAACGTGAGGTAGCAGTGGGCGCAGCCCAGCCGCCCGGACTTGCGGAACTGCCGGAACGAGCAGCCGCACCGGGGACACGCCAGGTTGGCGCTGGTCGCCTTGGTGAAGATCGGCGCCCCCATCTCGGACAGGAAGTCGCTGAGCGGCACCTGGGCCGACACCGGAGACGTCTTCAACCCCCGCTTCTGGGCGCACGACGAGCAGAGATGGAACGTCTCCGTCTCGTCGTTGACGATCTGCGTGAAATGGACCGTCGCCGTTTCCTGCTGACAATCCTCGCATTTCATCGGCACTCTCCATCCTGGGCGGCTCCCGCGTCTAAAACGGCGCCGGACGCCCGTCTGTTCAACTACCCCGTTCGGGGTCGGCCCTACCGGCCGGCGTAGCTCGGGCCGGTCGGGACCAGGCTGCCTTCCTCGACGTGCAATAAACGATCCGTCCTGTCCGCCAGCCGCTCGTCGTGGGTGGCCACCACGAACGCCACATTCTTCTCGTCGGCCAAGGCGAACACGAGGTCGTGCAGCACCTCGCTGTTGGCCCGGTCGAGATTCCCCGACGGCTCGTCCGCCAGGACCACGAGCGGCTCGTGGACCAGGGCCCGCGCGACCGCCACCCGCTGCTGCTCGCCGCCCGAGAGCGCGCTCGGCCGATGCTCCAGCCGGGCCCCGAGCCCCACGTCGCACAGGATCTCCCGGGCCCGCTCCCGCGCCTCGGCCTCGTCCACCCGCTGGATCAGGAGCGGCATCGCCACGTTCTCCAGGGCCGTGAACTCCATCAGCAGATGATGGAACTGGAACACGAACCCCAGCGTCCGGGCGCGGGTCTCGGAGAGCTCCGCGTCGGAGAGGCGGGAGAGGTACTTCCCGCCCAG
>CAZUIY010000048.1:0-2785 GCA_964619975.1 uncultured Gemmatimonadales bacterium | reverse complement strand
TGGGGCGCAGTCTTTGAAGGAGAAGCGGTTCGTGGTGCGGTCGGTGAAGGACCGGATCGGGCAGCGCTTCAACGTCTCGGTGGCGGAGACGGGGCACCAGGACAAGTGGCAGCGGTGCGAGCTGGCGGTGTCGGTGGTGGGAGGCGACCGGGTGGGCGTGGAGACGACGCTGGACCGGGTGCAGGGGCTGCTGGACGGGGAGCATACGCTCCGCGTGATCGACATTCAGACCGATATCTTTTAGCCGGTGTCGCGGCGTAGCCGGCGGAGCGCGCGGGTCGACGAGCTCCTGCGGGAGCGGGTCGCGGAGATCGTGCGCGACATCAAGGATCCCCGCGTCGGGTTCATCACGATCATGGACGTGTCGTCGAGCCCGGACCTGCGGCACGCCCGGGTGTACGTGAGCGTGCTCGGGGACGAGGAGGACAAGGCGGAGACGATGGCCGCGCTGAAGCACGCGAGCGGCTGGGTCCAGTCCCGGGTCGCCCAGGACATCCAGCTCAAGTACCATCCGCGGATCGAGTTCGTGCTGGACCGGACCCTGGCGGAAGCGGCGCGGATGAACGAGCTGATCGACGAGATGCGGGCCGACGTCGAGGGGGATCCGGACGATCCGCCGGCGTCCGACGGGGAGACGGGCGAGGAGCCCGGCACGTGACCGCCCGCCGGGGGAACGGCGGGCCCACCGGCATCCTCACGGTCGACAAGCCTCCCGGCCCCACCAGTCACGACGTGGTCGCCGTCGTCCGGCGGGCGCTCGGGGTCCGCCGGGTCGGCCACTTCGGCACCCTCGACCCTTTCGCCAGCGGCCTCGTCGTCTGCGGGGTCGGCCCCGCCACCCGGCTGGCCCCCTTCTGCGTGTCCCACGCCAAGACGTACCTCGCCACCGTCCGCCTCGGCTGGACCAGCGATACCGACGATTCCGAGGGCGAGCTCCTCGAGGTCGCGGCGGATCCTCCCCCGATCGACGCGATCCGCGCCGCCTGCGACCGCTGGACCGGCACGGTCCAGCAGGTTCCTCCCGCCTACTCCGCCAAGCACGTGGCCGGCCGCCGGGCCTACGCGATGGCGCGGGCGGGCGAGTCGGTGGAGCTGCCGCCGTCGACGGTGCGGATCGACCGGATCGAGATCCTGGCGTACGCCTGGCCCGACCTGGAGCTCTCCGTGGAGTGCGGGCCCGGCACCTACATCCGGGCCCTGGCGCGGGATCTGGGGGCGGAGCTGGGGACCGGGGGCCACTGCGGGGCGCTCCGGCGGACCCGATCCGGCCCGTTCGACGTGGCGGACGCCGTCGGCTGGGAGCGGCTGACCGGCGCCGAGGGGGTGGCCGGGGAACTCCTGCCGGCCGACGCCGCGGTGGCCGATCTGCCGGAGGCCCGGCTGGACGAGCCGATGCGGGCGGCGGCGGTGGCCGGCCGGACCGTGCCGGCCCCGGCGGATCTGCCGGCGGTGGCCCGCTGGGTGCGGCTCCGCGGCCCGGCGGGCTTCGTGGGGCTGGCGGAGCGACGGGACGGCGACGGTGGGGTCGAGCTCCAGCCCCGGAAGATCCTGTACCCGCGGGGCGACGCGGCCGTCGGCGACGAGGCTCCGGGCGAGGCGGCCGGATGAGCCGCGAAGCGCCGCCGGGCCGGGCGGACCTGCCGGGCACCCGCCGCACCACGATCACGGTCGGCACCTTCGACGGGTTTCACCGCGGGCACCAGGCGGTCCTGGCCGAGATCGTCCGGCGGGCCCGCGGAACGGGGCGGGCGAGCGTCCTGGTCACCTTCGAGCCGCATCCGCTGACTGTGGTGGCCCCGGATCGGGCGCCGGCGCTCCTCACGACGCCGGCCGAGAAGCGGCTCCTGTGGCCCCTGTTTGAGCTCGACTACGTCCTCGTCCTGCCGTTCACCCCAGGTCTGAGGGAGACGTCGGCGGAAGAATTCGTCCGCCGGATCCTGGTCGAGCGGCTCCGCGTGGGCGAGCTGGTGATCGGGCACGACCACGGGTTCGGCAAGGATCGCAAGGGAGACGTCCACGTCCTGCGCCGGCTGGGGGAGCGCGAGGGGTTCGACGTGGACGTGGTGGGGCCGGTGATCGGCGCCGGCGAGGCGCCGATTTCCAGCAGCTCCGTCCGCCGGGCGGTGGCGGAGGCGGACTTCGGCTGGGCGGCGAAGGGTCTGGGACGGCCGTACACCGCGCTGGGGACGGTCGAGCGCGGGGCCGGCCGCGGCCGCGATCTGGGCTATCCGACGGCCAACCTGCGGCCGGATCATCCCGACAAGTGCCTGCCGCCCGACGGGATCTACGCCGTCCGGATGGAGCTGGATGGGGAGCCGCGGCCGGGCGTCGCCCACCTGGGGCCGGTCCCGACGTACGACGAGCCCGAGCGGCGGCTGGAGGTCCATCTGCTCGAATGGGGAGGCGAGCCCCTCTACGGGGCCCGGCCCTCGGTCGAGTTCGTGGCCCGCCTGCGGCCGGTCGAGCGGTTCGAAAGTCCGGCGGAGCTGGTCCGGCAGATGGAGACCGACGTGGCGGCCGCCCGGGGGGCCCTGGGCCTGCCGCCGGGCCGGTGAGGGTGGTCCGGCGCCCCCGGACGACGTATTTTGTACGACTTGAAATCTTTCGGCGCAGATCGTCCTGGACCGAGCAGAGAACCGAACCCCGGGGAATATCCATGACATTGAGTCCGACCATGAAGAAAGAGATCGTCGAGCAGTACCGCGAGAGCGAGTCCGATACGGGCTCGGCCCGCGTGCAGGTCGCCCTTCTCACGCACCGCATCAACGAGCTCACCGAGCACTTC
>CAZUIY010000047.1:0-1178 GCA_964619975.1 uncultured Gemmatimonadales bacterium | reverse complement strand
TAGGACAGGTCGTGCTTCGAAGCCTCGATCTCGAGCGGGTCCTCCTCGTCCAGGTCGCGCAGCGCCACGATGTCCGGGTGGCGAAACAGCGCGTTGTCGTCGAAGTTGAGCTTGGCGTCGAGCGCGACCACGCGGCCCGCTCCCGTCAGCACGAGCGGATTGACTTCCAGCAGCGACGCGTCGGTCTCCCAGAAGCAGCGGTACAGGCCGCGCAGCAGCGCACAGGCGTCGTCGAGGGCCGGGTCAGGAAGGCCGATGCGGCGCGCGATATCGCGCGCTTCGGCCTCACTCAGCCCGGCCTGCGGATCGACAAATCCCTTGTGGATCTTTTCCGGCGTCTTCGCCGCCACTTCCTCGATGTCCATGCCACCCTCGGACGAGCCCATCAGCACCACGCGCTGCGTGCCGCGGTCCACCACCATGCCGACGTAGAGCTCCTTGGCGATGTCGGCGCCCTCCTCGATGAGGAGCCGGCGAACTTTCTGGCCCTCGGGACCGGTCTGATGGGTGACCAGCTGCATGCCGAGGATGCTCGTGGCGTGCGCGCGAACTTCCTCGATCGATTTCGCCACCTTCACGCCACCGCCCTTGCCGCGCCCGCCGGCGTGGATCTGCGCCTTCACCACCCAGACCTTGCCGCCGAGCTTTTGCGCCGCCGCGACCGCCTCGTCGACGCTGAAGCAGGCGATGCCGCGCGGCGTGGGTACGCCGTACTTGCGGAAGATCTCCTTGCCCTGGTACTCGTGAATCTTCATGCGCCTGCCTTCTCCTGTTTCGCCATGTACCACTCCGGATACCACCGCTTCACCGTTTCGCCTTGCGTGTCCATGGCCAGGCAATGGTCGAGCTGGAAGGGCTTCCTGCCGCTCGGGCGGTCCTCGCGCATCTCCCCGGCGAAGCTCTGGATCGCGGCGGTGGGCAGTCCGGCGAGCATCTCGGTAATGTGGGTGCAGCCCTGCACGCCGCCGAAGCGCTCCTTCACGCCGTCGCGAAACTTCTTCACCAGGTTGAGTCCCACGAGCCTGGCGTAGACAGGGGCGGCCTGTTCGCAGCCGCCCGGGTAGGGCACGGCGTCGGATACCGCCATGGCCTCGACGACGTTGAATTTGCGGTCGATGGTGACGCGCACGATCATGTCGTGCACCGGCAGGCCCGCGCGGCGCACGCCGGTCTTCAGC
>CAZUIY010000046.1:0-1367 GCA_964619975.1 uncultured Gemmatimonadales bacterium | reverse complement strand
AGCCCGCGGGAGTACCGCGAGCTGATGGTGGTCGTGGAGACGGGCCAGCGGATGTCGCGGGAGACGATCCTGGAGGAGCTGATCCGGATCCAGTACGCCCGGGACGACTGGGGGTTCGAGCCGGGGAAGATCCGGGTCCGGGGCGACACGATCGAGGTGTTCCCGGCGTACGAGGAGCAGGCGGTCCGGATCGAGCTGTGGGGCGACGAGGTGGAGCGGATCTCGAAGATCGATCCGATGCGGGGGACCACCATCCAGACGATGGAGCGCGCCGCCATCTACCCGGCCAAGCACTTCGTGACGACCCGGCCGCGGCTGGAGGAGGCGGTCAAGGCGATCCGGCGGGAGCTGGACGAGCGGCTGGTGGACCTGCGGGAGCAGGGGCGGATGCTGGAGGCCCACAAGCTGGAGACCCGGACCCGGTTCGACATCGAGATGATGCGGGAGATGGGCTACTGCGCGGGGATCGAGAACTACTCGCGCCACATCTCCGGCCGGGAGCCGGGAGTGCGCCCGGCGTGCCTGTTCGATTACTTCCCGGACGACTTCCTGCTGGTGATCGACGAGTCCCACGTGACGGTGCCTCAGATCGGCGGCATGTACGCCGGCGACCGCTCGCGGAAGGAGACGCTGGTCGAGCACGGCTACCGCCTGCCGTCGGCCCTCGACAACCGGCCGCTCCGGTTCGAGGAGTTCCAGGCCGAGTTCATGCGGAAGGTGGTGTTCGTCTCGGCGACGCCCGCCGACTTCGAGCTGGAGGCCTCGGGCGGCGTGGTGGTGGAGCAGATCATCCGGCCCACGGGGTTGATCGACCCCGAGGTGGTGGTCCGGCCGATCAAGGGGCAGGTGGACGATCTGCTGGAGGAGATCCGGGCTCGGGAGGCGGTGGGGGAGAAGGTCCTGGTGACGACCCTGACCAAGCGGATGGCCGAGGATCTGTCGGACTACCTGAACGAGGCCGGGGTCCGCGTCCGCTACATGCACTCCGACATCGACACGATCCAGCGGATGGAGATCCTGCGGGGCCTCCGGATGGACGAGTTCGACGTCCTGGTGGGGATCAACCTCCTGCGGGAGGGGCTCGACCTGCCGGAGGTCTCGCTGGTGGCGGTCCTGGACGCCGACAAGGAAGGGTTCCTGCGCTCGGCCACCGCGCTCATCCAGACCGCGGGCCGCGCCGCCCGGAACGTCCACGGGCGTGTCATCCTCTACGCCGACCGGGTGACCGACTCGATGCGGAAGATGATGGACGAGACGGAGCGGCGGCGGGAGATCCAGGTGGCGCACAACGAGGCCCACGGGATCGTCCCGGAGACGATCTACAAGACGCGCGACCAGATCATGCGGACGACCGCGGTGGCGGACTC
>CAZUIY010000045.1:0-1064 GCA_964619975.1 uncultured Gemmatimonadales bacterium | reverse complement strand
GGGAAGGCTTGTGACGAGGTGGCCACTTCGTCACAAGGGCCGGGTACGATCGCGAGGTGCCCAGAATGCTCTTCGACGCGCAGCAAGATCCTCCGGCCATCGTTGGGCTTCGAACGGTTGATTGGGCCATGTCGCCCGCATACAAGCAAGAGAAAACGATGACACACACAACCACCACGATTGGGATTGATGTCTCGAAACAGTACTTGGATGCTTTTTGTCGGCATCACCGTACGGGTGCCGAATCACCCGCAAGGCATTGCCGCCTTGTTGGCCTGGATTGGCCAGAGAACGGCTCGGCCCTTGATTGTGATTGAGCCGACAGGAGGCGACGAACACACCTTGCAGGCGATGCTGCTCGACCAGGGCCTTTCGCTGGCGAAGGTGAATGCGAGACACGTGCGAGAATTCGCCCGAGCAAAGGGACGCTTGGCGAAAACGGATGCCATTGACGCCGCCGTGCTGGCCGACTATGGGCAGGTGATGACCCCCAGAACCCTGGTGGGGCCTTCGCACGAACCACAAGCGCTCGCTCAAGTGGTCAACCGGCGCCGCCAGTTGGTTGAACTCGCGACAATCGAGAAAAACCGATTGGAAAAAGCGCCCGATGATCTGGCCACACAATCCATTCAACGGATGCTACGGGTCCTCAAAGAAGAAATTCAGGATAGGGATGCTCGTATGGCCAAGCTGATGAAGAGTTACTCGTCCCTCTCCAATTCTCAGGAGGTGGTCAAGCCGATCAAAGGCATTGGGCCCTTCACGTTGGCGACCTTGCTGGCGGAGCTTCCCGAGTTGGGGCGGATTGGGAATCGACAAATGAGTAGTTTAGTTGGCGTGGCCCCTCATAATGTCGATAGCGGGACGAGGCGCGGCACCCGCCATATTCATGGAGGGCGGGTCCGCATACGCTGTGTGCTCTATATGGCGGTCCTCAGTGCGATTCAGCATGATCCCGACATGAAACGGTTCTATCAGCATCTCGTTGACCAAGGGAAGAAGCCCAAAAAAGTCGCGCTCGTGGCGGTGATGCGGAAAATGCTCGTCAGGCTCAATGCTAAAAT
>CAZUIY010000044.1:0-3737 GCA_964619975.1 uncultured Gemmatimonadales bacterium | reverse complement strand
GGCCCGGCGCATGGCGTCGGTGGTCGCGGCCGAGAGGAGCGTGTGCTTCAGGTCGTCGATCTTCGAGTAGAAGTACTCGAGCCGGCTGGAGGAGAGCACCACGCCGGTCTCGACCAGCGGCGTCGGGTCCAGCGCCAGGGCCTCCAGCGCCTCTCCCCCGTCCTGCGCGATCACGTAGACGCTCTGCTCCAGGTTGTAGCCCGAGCGCTGGCCGAACTGGTCCCAGGTGGGGTTGGCGTTCACCGGCTGGATTCCGATCGTCTCCTGCGGAATTCCCGCCGCCACCAGCACCGCGCGCACCCGGTCCAGGTCGGTCCGGATCAGCGCGTAACCGCTGCCGAACTCCTCCGGCGAGACCTGCCGGCTCATAGTGATGCTCCACTTCACCACGTCGGACTCGAACCGCTCCGAGGCGGCGCCGGTGACGCTGATCGTGTCCCGCTGGCTGCGCGACTGGAAGTGGAAGAGCCCGAAGACCGTGGCTCCGAGCAGAATGAAGAGTCCCAGTACCAGGGCGGCCAGGCGGTCCATCGTTTCGCGGGTCTCCTGAAGAGAGGGTGAGCGGATGAAGATGGCGGCCGCGCGGCCACCGGTCCAGCCCGGGCGCCCTCCTAGCGCTCCATCTGGCGCCGGTAGTACTCGGGATAGCGCAGGACGCGCGCGGTCAGGCGCGGGGAGATCGCCTCCAGCCACGGCAGGAGGCGGGCCAGGGCGTAGGGCCACACCTCGAACCGCGGCCGCTCCAGACACTCCACGATCGACTCCGCCACCTCCTCGGCGCTCTGGCGCGGGCCGCCGATCTTCGCGCCCGCCCGTCCCTTGCCGCCGCCCGTGTGGTCGCGGAGCGCCCCCCGGAACTCGGTTTCGGTCACGATCGGAAAGACGACCGAGACGTCCACCCCGATCCGCTCGGCCTCGATCCGGAGCCCCTCGGCCAGGTTCGCCTGCGCCGCCTTGGTGGCGCTGTAGAGGGCGTTGGCCGGCAGGCCGGCCCGGGCCGAGGCGCTGGAGACGATGACGACGTGGCCGCTTCGCTGATGCCGGAAGACCGGCCACGCCGCCTGGATCGCCCACACCGTGCCCAGGACGTTCACGTCGAAGATCTCCCGCGCCTCCTCCGGCGGGGTCTCGGCCACCGGCGCGGCCACCCCGAAGCCGGCGTTGGCCACGATCGCGTCCAGCCGGGCCCAGCGCCGGACCACCGCCTCGACCAGCGCGTCGGCGCTCGCCCGCTCGCGGACGTCACCGGGCACCACCAGCGCCTCGCCGCCGGCGTCCCGGACCCGCGCGGCGACCGCCTGGAGCCGGTCCTCGCGGCGCGCCTGGAGCCCCACCCGCATGCCGCGGCGGGCGCACGCCACGGCGGTCGCCGCCCCGATCCCGCTCGAGGCGCCGGTGATCGCGATCACGCGTTCCCGGAGCTTCCGCTTCCCCACGCGCCTCAATCTGCCCCCCTCGCGGCCCGACGCAACGCCGGTTGACGCCCTCCGGACGGGGGCGGACCTTCTACCCACCCATACGGAATCATCTCTGAAAGGACGGACATGAGCGATCCCGCCACCGAATCCCAGCGCGCCGCCACCCCCGACGCCCCCGAGCCGCCGCCGGCCCGGCGTCCCTCCTCGCTCGAGGAGCGGCTCCGGGACTTCCGCCCGGAGACGTACCTGGACTTCTCCGACCCCGAGAGCAAGGACCGCATGGAGGCGGCGATCGCCGCGGTCCGCGGCCGGCTCGGCCGGGAGTATCCGAACCGGATCGGCGGCGAGAACGTCCGCCTGAACGAGACCCAGACGTCCACCAACCCGGCCAGCCCGCGGCAGGTGATCGGCGTCTTCCCCCGCGGCGGCGAGGACCACGCGGACCGTGCCGTGGCGGCCGCCGAGGAGGCGTTCGGGTCCTGGAGCCGGACCCCCGCCGACAAGCGCGCGGACGTTCTGTTCCGCGCCGCCGACGTGATGCGGGACCAGCGCCTGGAGCTGGCGGCCTGGATGGTGTTCGAGGTGGGGAAGTCCTGGGGCGAGGCCGACGCCGACGTGGCCGAGGCGATCGACTTCTGCGACTACTACGCCCGGCTGATGCTCCACTACGCCTACGATCCCTATCCGCTGGCCGAGTATCCCTCCGAGGAGAACCGCGTCGTCTATCTGCCGCTCGGCGTGGGCGCCGTGATTCCGCCGTGGAACTTCCCGCTGGCGATCGCCTGCGGCATGGCGGTATCGGCGATCGTGGCCGGCAATACCGTGGTCCTGAAACCAGCCAGCGAGTCGATGACGATCGCGTGGAAGCTGGTGGAGGTGCTGGACGAGGCGGGGCTCCCGCCCGGGGTGCTGAACTTCGTGACCGGCCCCGGCGCCGTGATCGGCCGGCGGCTGGTCGAGCATCCCGCGACCCGCTTCGTCTCGTTCACGGGATCCCGCGAAGTGGGGCTCGACATCGTGGAGCGCGCCGCGGTCACCCAGCCGGGGCAGAAGTGGATCAAGCGGGTGATCGCCGAGATGGGCGGCAAGGACGCCATCGTGGTGGACCGGGACGCCGACCTGGACGCCGCGGTGGAGGGCGTGGCGCTGGCCGCGTTCGGCTACCAGGGCCAGAAGTGCTCCGCCTGCTCGCGGGCGATCGTGGACGGTGCCATCTACGACGAGTTCCTGAAACGGCTGGTCCAGCGCTGCGGCGAGATCGTGCCGGGCGACCCCGCCGAAGGGGCCTGGATGGGACCGGTCGTCAGCAAGTCCCAGTTCGACAAGGTCACGAGCTACATCGAGATCGGGAAGGAGGAAGGCGTGCTGGCGCTGGGCGGCCGCGCCGACGACTCCGCCGGCTGGTACGTGCAGCCGACCATCTTCGCCGACGTGCCGGCCGACGCCCGGCTCAGCCAGGAGGAGATCTTCGGTCCCGTCCTGGCCGTCAGCCGCGCCGCCGACTACGACCAGGCGCTGGCAATGGCGAACGACACCGACTACGGGCTGACCGGCGCCGTCTACACCTCCGATCCGAAGAAGATCGAGCGGGCCGAGCGGGAGTTCCACGTCGGCAACCTCTACATCAACCGCAAGTGCACCGGGGCGCTGGTGGGCGTCCATCCCTTCGGGGGCTTCAAGATGTCGGGGACGGACTCCAAGGCCGGTGGCCGGGACTACCTGCTGCTCTTCCTCCAGCCCAAGGCGATCGCGCGGAAGAAGGACGCGTAGTGGCGGAAGGCACCGCGCGCCGCGACATGGCGCTCCTGTTCGGCTCGCTGGGGGCGTTCTTCCTGTCGATGAGCATGCTGCTGCCCACCCTGCCGCTCTACGTGCGGGACCTCGGCGGCTCACCGGTGGAGGTGGGCCTGGTCATGGGCTTCTTCTCTCTCGGCGTGCTGGTGGCCCGGCCGATGGTGGGCCGTCTGGTCGACACCCGGGGCCACCGCGCGCTGATCGTCGGGGGCAGCCTGATCGTCGTGGCGATGGCCCCCCTGTACCTGGCGTTCGCCTCCGTGGTGGCTCTGATCGCGATCCGCGTCGTCCACGGGCTCGGCCTCTCCGCCTACACCAGCGCCTCCACCGCCCTGGCCGCCGACCTGGCGCCGCCCGAGCGGCGGACCGAGTTCCTCGGCTGGATCTCGACGTCGAGCATCCTGTCGTTCGCCATCGGCCCGCCGGTCGGGATCGCGCTGGTGGAGCGGCTCGGCTACCGGGCGCTCTTCGTGGCCGTGGGCGGCGCGGCGGCCGTCTCGGCGCTCCTGGGCGGCTTCCTCCGGG
>CAZUIY010000043.1:0-1300 GCA_964619975.1 uncultured Gemmatimonadales bacterium | reverse complement strand
ACCACCACGGGCCGGCCCGCCAGAGAGGGGTCGCGGAGGCGTTCGACGGAGACGAAGAAGGCGTCGAGGTCCACGTGGAGGATCGAGCGGGAGGGGGCCATCGTCCTGAGGCTACCCGAACGAAAACCGAACGTCAACGCGGTCCCCACTCGTCCCACTCGATGGGCGGCTCCGGCTCCGCCGCCGGCCGCCGGCGGCGTCGGCCGAGCCCCCCGGCCCGCCGCCGCACGTCTCCCCACCGCGGGAGCCAGGCCGGCACGGCTTCCCGGTACCGCGCGTACCGCTCGCCGAAGCGGGCGTCCAGCTCGCGCTCCTCCCGCCGGCCCTCCCAGAAGACCAGCGCCGCCGCCACCACCAGGGCGAAGACCGTCAGCGGCAGCGAGCGGAAGAGGAGCCCCTCGCCGATCAGGAACGCGGCGAGGCCCAGGTGCATGGGATTGCGGATCCAGCGATAGGGCCCGGCCACCACGAGCTGGCGGGGCGGGTCGAGCGGAAAGGGGGTTCCGCGTCCCAGAAAAACCAGCGCGGCGGTCGCCCAGAGCCAGAGCACGCCGCCCCCCAGGGCCAGCGCGAACCCGGCGAGCTGGCCCCACTCGGGCAGGATCGGCGCCCCTGGAAAGAGCTCGAGCGCCAGCGCCAGGGGCACCAGCACGAGCACCGCCCCCAGCACGGTCTCGTAGACGACCGCCCGGAGAACCGGTAGCATGTCGTCCATGTCCAGCCCGCTGTCGGTCCACGTGTTGCTCGACGATCTGTTCTTCCGCGCGAAGATCGAGGCCACCTCCACCTCCCTGGGCGTTCCCGTCCGCTTCACCCGCGACCCCGACGACCTGCTGGCCGCCCTGGATCCCGCGGCGCCCGCCCTGGTGCTGGTGGACCTCGGTCACCGGGCCGCCGATCCAGTGGCCGCGATCCGGGCGCTCAAGGCCCGGTCGCCCCTACCCCGGGTGGTGGCGTTCGGGTCCCACGTGGAGGGAGAGCGGCTGGCGGCCGCCCGGGAGGCGGGCGCGGACCGGGTCCTGGCCCGCTCCGCGTTCAGCGCCCGGCTGCCGGAGATCCTGCGGGAGGGCGCCGGGGTCTAGTTCCCCATCATCAGCGTGTCGAGGCCGAGCCCATCGCGCACCACGCCCTCGCCCGCGCCCATCGTCCACGCGATCCCGAAGATGAACCCCTTGTCGGGCCGGCCCTCCTCGCCCTCGCCGTCGAAGATCTCGGCCAGCGTCTCGCTGTGCGCGTCGGCCACGGCCAGGTTCTCCGGCGGCACGCCGACCTGATCCGGCGCCTCGAGGAAGCCGTACGC
>CAZUIY010000042.1:0-65685 GCA_964619975.1 uncultured Gemmatimonadales bacterium | reverse complement strand
CGAAATCCCTACCCAAAACCTGGCTTGCCAGTGTTGCCCTTGCCCGATCTTCAGCAGCTTTCTTGCCGCTCTTTTTGGCAACTTCCTTATACATATCGACCCAATACATTGGGTTGGCAGGTTTTACTTGCTGATCTTTTTCGCCGCTTTTTGGAGGGCTTGCATTATCCTTGGATTGCTTTGTGCCTTCTGCGCGAATGCCTTCAGGTTCTTTGCGAGTTGTGGCGAAAAGGTCTTGGGTGTCGGGTTGCTTTTCGGTGATCCTTTCTTTTGCATTTTTCAGCAGTTCCGGTTTGGTAGGAGCCTTGGCCCCGAAAATGTCATCTGTTGACGTATCGATGTTCGACACGGAATCGTAGTACGTGCGGATGAACTCCGCTATTTTTTTCTGCGACCGGATGTTTTCGTGCAGCATCCGCAGGATAGCTTTCGTGTCCTCATTGATTTCCTCCCCGAACAATCCGGCTTGCGAAAGGTATTCGTCTACCGTCATCCCCTGCGCCCTGATCTTTGACAGGGTTTCTACCGCGCTCACGATCTGTTCGCTTATATCGAGGTCAGCCGGTAGGCGTCCGGCGGAAATGTCGGCTCGGGCTTTCGCTGCGACAGGCGCGGCCCTCACCAGGGCGCCTGATATGTTCCTCAGGTCGTTGTCGGAAGATTCGATTAGTCGTTCCAGCGTAGGACTCGATCCATAGGCACGATGCAGAATCGCGTTCCTGATCCTGCGGATTCCTTCCTGCGAGAGTTTGCCGTCCTTGTCCACGAGCGAACCGAGTTCCGCCGCGCTGTATCCGCCTAGCGCATTGCGGATATTCGGAATGTTGCTGCTTGTGAGCGCAATATCCCCGTTGTCCGCAATTTCAAGGTTTTCCAGTCCCTGCATGCGCTCCGCGTCGATCTTCGCAAGCTCAAGCCCGGAATACTGCAAGCCCGCGCCCGAGTTGGAAGCAATGGCAAGCTTGCGCACGTCGAAAGGTTGGGTAATGCGCCTCACCAGCACGGGCTTTTTCATGCCTTCCAGCTTGGCCGGATCAATGCCCTTCGCCGTCGCGTCTGCTCTCAGCGCGGCCAGGTATTGCGTAGCAGTCCCCTGTTCAAATGCGCGGCTTATGCCTTCAAAGCGCCCGTTACCTGCAACGATAAGCCCGTCCGCAGAAAGCACGGGTGCGCCAACATCCATAATTGGGGAGTATTCCAGGCGTCGGTAATCCGGGTTGTTCGCGATTCCTTGCACTTGAATATCCGATGCCGCCCTTGTCCGGTCCCGTGGCTGATTCTTGCCCTCCTTGATGGATGCCTTAACCGTATCCGCGTCCACCACGTCCCACTGTGCAGGCAACGAAGTATTGTCAGGAAGCACCACTTCCAGATTGGCCCCGCGATTGCCGCTTTGCGCTTGCTGTGGAGTCGCTGGTTGAATCGGAGCAGTCGGGACGGATGGAAGTATCGAATTCTTCCTGGCGTCCTCCTGAGCCTTCTCCGCGCCGGTAGCAATGATTCTTTTTACCTTTTCCGCCGGTTTCTCTGGCGTGACTACAGGAGTGCCTTGCGCCTTGCGTCGTGCAATCTCGTCCATGGCGATCTGGCGGGCGCGTGCGCCGCCGTTCTTCGCCGTGTATTCCAGCGCTTCATTCGTGAGATCAGCTGCGGGACGGCCAGCAATGGAGCGCGGCATGTCCTTTGACACGACTATGGGGTTCTTCCTGTACGCTTCCTCCCGCGTGCGTTCCTCTTCCCGCGCCCTCCTGCGTGTTTCAGCGTCCTGCTGAAAACCCGGCCGGTTGGCAAGGTTGAACTCCGTCTGCGTGGAGCCGGGCGTGACCGGCTTGAGGTTTCCTTCCTCGTCGCGTGTTAACTCTATTCCGGAGACAGAGCGCGCTTTCGGCACGGCCACGAACTTTTCCGGCTCGGTAGGAGATGGCATGGCCTCATGCTCCACCCCGGTGTCCTGCGTCTGTTTTTCGGCCTGTGTCTGCGCTTCTTCCTGGCTGTCCAGCAATCGGTTCAATCCGCGCCGGTTCAACGCTCCGACTGTTGCTATTTCCCCGATGCTGGTACCGAATCCGGCGAAACCCTCGATTACGGCGTCTACCGCATTTGCGCGCCCGGTCGCCGCTAGTTCCCCGAGATATTCCCCCGCGCCCTCCCCGATGGTTTCAAGCGCTATCGCCCCGCCGGTCTGCGCTATCCGGTTGCCAAGCCTTTCCGCTCCCGAACGTGCCATGCTTTGCGCTGCTGTGACGGCTTCGGCAATCTCTGGTGTTTCCATTGCAGCCCGACGTGCTGCCGCATTGGTCACGTCCACGCCGTTATCGGCCAGCGTCTTCATCGTGGCGCGTTCCACGGCACGGCGGCTGGTGTTGGTGATGAACTTGGTCACGCCCAACGTTGCCGCATCCACCCCGGTAATGACGCCGCCCTTGATTAATCCCTCGCGCCGCACCCGGCTTTGTTCTTTCGGCGTGAAGTCTCCATCGGCGGCCGCTTCCAGCGCCTTGTGACCGGTTTCCAAGCCGATGTTCGCAGCCGCCAGCCCCGCCAATCCACCGATAGCAGAGCCAACGGGTCCGGCGAATGATCCGGCCAAAGCGCCAGCCCCCGCCGCTCCCAGCGCTGCGCCCGAGTTCGGCAACTGTTCCGCGATCATCAGGCCGAATCCGCGGGGGTTATCTATTGCCGCCCCGCCTACGGCCTTGATGCCTTCCCAAAGCGACGGGTCTTCTCCCAACGCTGCCTTGCGTTCCTCGATGTGCGCATAGAAGCGTTCAAGGTCAGGGTCTTTGGGTGCGTCTGCCTGATCCTGCGCGGCGCGCACCACTTCCTGCGCATCTCCTTGCGCCGTGTCCACGGTAGCGCCCAACGCCCGTAATGTTCCTTTCGCGCCCTCCCGGATCGTTCCCATGAGGCCGAGAGGTTTCTCGGGCTGCGCGGTTTCCGCAGGAGCAGTCTGCTGGAAGGACTGCATCGACTGCGCTATCTCTCGCAGCCGCATTTCAGCGTCGTCGTCCAGTTCGATCATGCGCGGCCGAGAGCGCGGCATGGGCGCGTCCATCCTCTGGCGTCTTGGACGAGGGGCGACAAGTTCGCCAGCATCTTCTTCGAGGGTTAATTCATCCATTCTGTGTCTTTAATCTGCGAAAACGCTTTTTCCTTCTCGCATTCGTTTCTCTGCATGTTCTTTTGCTTTTCTTATGATTGAATCGTTGATTTGGCTCCTTTCTCGCAGGTCTGGCTCTGTTTTCAGATAGTCAATTTCTTTTTGATTCAAAGTTGGCACCAGTGTAGGAACATCCACCTCATTTCCGTTTATCTCCAAACCAACGGTGTATTCCGTCATGTCGCTACCAGATTTGGTTTTTTGGATGCCAAGCCATCCAGTACCTTTTTTGCTGCCATCTCGTCGTAATCCGTAATCAGGGACAGGCTCTGATTCTGGGTCAGATGATTGGCCTCTCTTTCTCTTCAGCGCATCCCGCCGCTTGGCGATTTCCTGCGCCTGCAATGAGAGTGTCTTGCGCTGTTCGGTGCTGAGGTTAGGTGTTTTCAGCGCACGCTGTACGCCTTCCATTTCCTTGTTCAGTGCCGCGCTTGCACGGTCACGGTCAAGGGATGAGAGCGCTCCTGTTCTTGGAGCCGGTGCGCGTGTTGAAGCAGGCGCGAGTCCGCCAGCTGGTGCAGTGACTTGGCGCGGAGTATCTTCCTTGGTTGCCGCCTTTGCTTTTCTCTTCAGCCCGAAGCGAGGGAACAGTTGCGACTCTTCCCATTTCGCTATCTGCTGCGGCGTACCGTTCACGGGAAAACTCACCATCACGTCAGTAAACTTGTGGTGATCCCGCGCGTCCAGTTCTTCCCCGCGTAAATCCTCAAGGAATGCCTGATACTGGTTGGCTGCGCTGTCCAGCACTTGCCGCCTCATGGGGTCGACCTCGGGCTTGCCGCCAAATTCGTCCTTTACCATGCTCACCCGGTCGAACGCCTTTTCCCGGCGTGTCAGCGCGGTATTGATCTGGGATTCGCTTGATCGGGTTGGCCGCAGCGCCCCCGGCTCCCAGCGGTCAGCCTTGTCCGCGTTGGCCTCTGCAAGCTGGCTGCGGCTTCTCAGGTATCCGATCTGCGCCTGCGTCTTTGCCGCATCAAGACCGAGTTCCGCTCGGCCTTTCTGTTCCGCGAACGATTGCTTGCGCTCGTCCATGGCCGCTTCCCGCTCGTCCTTGATCCTTCTGTCTTCAGCCCTGAAGAATTCTTCCGGGTCCATGGTGGAGCGTAGCCATTGCCGCACGTCCGCCGTTGTCTCGCCCTGTCCCGCGATGTTGAGCTTCCAGCGAAAGTCATTCGGATCATCATTGACCTTGACCGGCACGCCTTCGAGCTCCACTCCGCCTTCCTGCAACGCTTTGGCAGCCGCGGCTGGGTTGTTCTGCATGAGTGCCATTGATGCGCGAACCCCGCCGCGCTTCTCGGCCTCATATGCCTGGTTCATGTATTTGATGCCCTCTTCCTGCAAGCCGTGCTTGGCCCATATGCTGGCAATATCGGTCAGCATTTTCGGGGAGTACATGCCCGTTACCATGCCGCGTTCCAGTACCTTTCCAGGCGGAATGGATTGTTCCTGCGCTTGTGGAGCCTGGGCCTGTGCCGCTTGTGACGCGGCAGGCGCAAGACTCCCGCTGTCGGGTGTCATTTGTGTTGCGCCACCAATCCCTCCAGCGGGAATGGGTCCGGCCACGTTGATATTCGGCTGCTGTTGTGGCTGCGGGCCTCCGCCCATGATCGACTGAGTATATTGAGCAATTTCATTGAGCGCGTTGTTCCTGCGATCCCTGATTTCCTTCTCCGACGCAAACTGATCTTTCTTCATTTCATGGATTTCGGCGTCGCGCTCATCTCGTTTCTCAAGCCGTTCCTGCCGCTGTTTTTGAAGCCCGATACTCTGGTTCAGTCCGTGCCAGCGCATGCCCATGTCGATTCCTTGCGCCAATCCCTGCGCGAGACCGCCAACCGCGTTAAGTGCCATGTCTTTTCTCCAAGTATCCGCTCATCTCAAGCGCCTGCCTGATCATGTCCATTCGTTCCTGATATTTTCTGTGGAAATTCGGATATCTTTCCTTCGTGTATTCCATCCGATCCTGCGTTTCATTCCTGAATGCCGTGCAGTCGTAACAGTCCATTGATGAATGCCCGAGGTAGTAATGCTCTGGCACGTCCATCACGGTTTGCAGGTAGTCAAGCACGTCCTGATCCGACCAGCCTTCGACCGGATGCAGTCTCACAATCTCGTCGATTATGTCGCCATTCCTGGCTGGTGCCTGATGCGAATCACTGCTCCTTTGTCCGTATAGAATATGAGTCGCCCCGAGTTCTTTGGCCTTGGTAAACAGGGGATAACTGATGTTTTGGAAGTGGCAATCCAGATAACTCTGGATCATGACAGGCTTTGCGCCGCTTATCACTTGACCCAATGCTGTGTAATCGATTGGAACAACATCGGATGGCAGTCCGTTGACTCTGTTTTGTTCTTCTTGATCGCTATGAACGATTACGAACGGCACGATTGTTTCCGCGTACTTCACCATCATTTGCGTTTCTGGATAGGATTTGCCGGTGTCAACATAGATTGCACAGTCGATGCTGCGCTTGCAGAGATGAAGGCATGCCATGGAATCCTTGCCGCCGGAGAATGCGAGTACGCGCATCAGAAAGCCAGTATTCCGGCAGTACCAAGCCCACCGACAAGGCTTCCAATTCCCTGCATGGCCCCACTCGTGATCCCCGCCTGGGTCTGGTATCCCGCCAGTTGATTTCCGTACAGGTTGTTAAGCAACCCCCCGGCCGACTGGTTGCCCTGCATTGCGCCCCCGAACCATTGCGCAGCCGCCGCATTGTTGGCGTTGTGCATTTGCGAGTTTGTGGCAAGGTTTCCTACGGCGGAATTACCCGAGTTGAGTACCAGGCTGTCCGCCGCGATCCCCGTGTTGGGCATGTTCCGCCCGAATTGCGCAGCCCCAGTCCTCAAGGCTATGCCCTGCATTTCTGTGCCGCGCCTTGCCCGGTTCATGGCACCCGCCGTGTCCTTTGCCTGCATCAATGCCGTCTCATTGGCAAGCCCCGCGAACCGCCCGGAGTTGGGGTTTATGCCCATCGCTCCCAGGGTGCGCGCATTCTGGTCCTGTGCAGCGGCATATCCCCGGGTTACGTCCAATGCAGCTTCCGCCGCCATGCGCTCTTTGCGTTCTTCGGAGTCAAAGCCCATCGCGTCGGATACCATCCTTTCCTCGACAGGACGGAAAAGGTTCTGGTAGATGTTCCACTGTTCCGCAGCGCGAGCGGCATTCTCGTCACCAGATGCAATTTGCTGGTTGACGATCTTCTCGACCAGCGGGTCCTGCCGGTTGGCCCTCTCCTTCTCCCAGGCCAACTGTTCCCGAGCTACAGCAGTTTGTTCCTTTGCAAGTTCGGCATTGGATAATGCCGCCTGACCAATCGCGGGATCAGGCTTCGGAGCTTTCGGTGCGCACATTTTTTTCCTCCAATACTTTCGTTAATCCGTTTTCCACATGGCGATAACCCATCCTCTGGAAGAACAGTCCGGCCCGGTTGACCGTCTTCACGCTTACGCTTATTTCCTTCACGCCCAGGCTTTTCAATGCCGCCTCGCAGTATTCGATAAACCTTTTTGCGACCGTTCCCCTCCGGGCTTGTGGCAACAGGTACAGCGTATCCTCGGTGGCAATCAGCGTTTGCGTGTGTGTGCTTCTATCAAGATACATGGCACAGTTGCCCACGAGCCGCCCCTTCTCCCGTATCGTGAAAAGGACGTATCGCCCCGCCGCCTCATACCGGATGAACGTGGTGTAATCCGGATTGAATGGCAGGCCATGCCGGTGTTCTTCCGTTTCCCCCCAGTGCGCCAGATGCAGGGGCCGCATCTCGCCTTCTATGGCATCCATGCGTTCCACGGCAAAAACGAATCCCTCATGCTCTGCCGGGATGATTTGCCCGATGTTTTCAGGCTCCACAAGCGGCTCAAGCATGGACGCCACCCGCATGATACTGAGCGCCAACTCGTGCGTAAGCGGGTATCCGATATTTGCATCAAGGAGTTTGTACAGGTATCTGTTTGTCATGAATCCAGTCTGTTTACTATCTGTTCATGGGATTCCCGCACGGCGTTGACGTAGCTGTAAAGCGCCTCGCATTCCGCCTTTGTCGGCGGTGATGAGAACGTCAGGGTTTGCCGTTTTGGGACCGTGATCTTGTTGTTCCTGCGCCCGATGATGATTTCAAGCATGGTCCGCAGCCACTTCGCCGTGTCGCCTGGAATCCCCGGCTTCTTGATTGCGCCAAGGGTCGCCGCAGATGAAGAAGCGGATACCGATTCCTCGAATATCTCCCCCGGGATGATTGCCCCGCTGCTTGCGCGATTGTCCTGTTCCGCGCTGGCAATCGCGAGCGTCTGCGTCGTGGTGACGTACGAGTTTGAAAGGCTGTTTTGCTGTACCGGGTTGCCTGCTACCAGATCCCCGAAACTGATTACTTCCCCGTCGCTGAGAACATTGCCTTGCGCGAGGTCTTCAGCCGTGAGGGGATGAACCTGTGTGACGGTGACAGACTCGCCGGCGTTGTCCTGTACCGTCGCGGATATGACCAGAATGTGAGTCTGTTCAATCGCCCCGGTACTTGACGTGTTGGCCTGGATCGAGGCCGATACGATCAGGTCGCCAGAACCGCCAACCGCAACTGATCCGGGGCTTGCTGGATTCGCTTGCACTGCGTTTGCACCGACAAGCGCATGAGACTGTGTTATTGCCCCGTCCGATGCGCTATTCGGTTGCGTGAGATTCGGGACAGTCAGCGCATGTGTCTGGCTGATTGCCGGTGTGCTGGCAGCGTTCTGCTGCGTGCTGCTTTCCCAGGAAAGTATGTGTTCCTGTGTTACCCCACCAGCGCCAGCGGTGTTGGTTTGCGTCGCATTGGCAATATCAAGATCGGACGCTGCCCCTACCCCGATTGCAACGTCATCGACAAGGTTGGCTTGTGTCGTATTGGCGATTGCCAGTGCGTGAACCTGAACCAGTGATCCGGTTGACACGGAATTGCCTTGTGCCGCACTGGAAATGGTCAGCGCATGGGTTTGGGTTACAGTGCCGTTTGCAACAACGTTGCCTTGAGAGGCATTGGCAATGGTTAAATCATGCGCCCCCGCCCCCGCTTCATCCGCGCTGAAGTTGTCAAGATGCAGCCCATCAGTTCCGAGGATCGCGCTGTTGTTAGAAAACCGTATTCCCGGTTTCCCCGCTGCCGTGATCTGTGTATCATTCGCTGTCGCGAGAGCCACACCATCGACGAACATCTTGATAGTACTGCCCGACATGTCGAGCTTGAGGGCGTACGTGCTCCCTGCCGTGAGCGGCCCTGCCGCACTCCCGAGCAGGGTAAAAGCGCCAGCAACGGCACGATAGAGTTGCCAGCCCGCGCCTACGCCGTGCCTGGCGTGATAGAACGTATTCGCCGCAGTGCTGGATCGACCAATTACGCCAGCATACGAAAAACTCGGCGAATATTCAGCAACGTATATGTCACACGATACGCTGTAGTCCGCAGACGCGGGGGAGCCTGAATGCCAGTATGCACTGCCACCGCTAGCGAGACATATCGCACGGTTGCCGATGATGACGCTGTTAACGGAGTAGCTGGTGTGACGCGTCCAGTCCGCGCTATAGGCTTGAAGTGCGGTGCCGTCGGTTCCGGTGAACGTGTCCGACGCAAACTGTGCCATCAGGCTACGTCGAAGTTATTCTCGTCGAATGCGACGTCCAGCTTTTTGCCGATGCCACGGATAACCTCGCGGTATCCATCCGCGTTCCCGATAAATGACGTGTCAATTCCTCTTGCCCCGAGTTTCCCGAGCATGGCATTCCGGGTTACGTTGTTAATTGCGTTGATTTTTCCGTCCAGTGGAAAATCGGGCAGAGCATCAACCCCTTTTGCGGACAGAACCCTGGTGTGGTTGTCCGTGTTGACTAACACGAGCGTCCAGCTATGGAGCGGACTCCCGGTTTCCGGATCGGATGGAATGCTCCCGACCCAGGACACCCCGAGATCTGCAATAGATGGTCGATATGGGCCTGTCGTGGGGGTTGGCATGGAGTCCGTGCCGTCGCCTATGATGTCGCAAATGTAGTATCTTTTCGCCACTTTCAAATCCTCCTTATACAGGTTGACTGCTGGTATATGTCAGGCTGGGGAAGTTGACGGTGTTCCCGCTGGTGATGACCTGATTCGTGGTTTCATCCGTGACCAGCAGCACCTTGCTCACGTTGTCGGTGAATGCAATGTGTAGATCAGGCGACGCCCCGGAGCCAGCGGATGCGGTCCCGCTTTTCGCGGCGATTGTGACGACACGCGCCGCCCCGTCCGCGCCTGACAGGGTGAAGTCAGCGGAGGCAACCGTTACCGTGCAGATTGCGTTTCCGATAACGGTTGCGTAGTTGTCCGCCGCAGCGTATGCCTTGATCAACAGCATCCTGATTGCGCTGTTCTTGAGTTGATTCAGGCCGTTGTCCAGCACATCGGCGTGAGCGTATTTAGCCATTCCATGTCTCCATATTAAAGTTGCTTCAGTCCATCCATCGTTTCAGCCAGCACGACGCCCGATACCCGCACGTTCCCGGCAAGGATTACTTCCACGTTGTCGGTCTTGTAACCTGACGGCAGGCGGAAAGCGCGTGAGCTGGTGATCTTCTGCGAGTGCTTGAGAGTCCCCCCGGCCCATAACTGGAATTGCAGCGTATCGGCAGATAGCCCGGGCAGCGGTTGCATGGCATCCCCGCCTATCTCGTATTCCGCAATCATGGGTTCGGCCATCGCGTCATTTGTTTCTCCCGCCGTAATGATTGCTTCATTGCCAGCAATGATTGCATCCAGGGATTCCTGGCTCGTCACCGTCGATCCGGTTCCGAATATTCCAAAGTCCACATCGATCTTCGCCGCCCCGTAGTTGACCGGCGAGGGCAGCAGGAAAAGCTTGCTTTTCCATTCGTACGGGATCCGCACACCCGCATCGCCTTCCCACTCGTAAATGTCGCCATCAATGGCGACATAGAGCTTGCCCGTTGCCGGGTCCGTCCAGATTGCGGATATTTTCTGGTTGATGGTGACGAAACTCGCGGCTTCGGTCTTGTCGATCACAAACATCATCGAACTTTGGTTGGCCGAATAGCCCGCGTAATAGCGGTTGTCAGCGGTTGCCGCGATGAAGTTTGTCGGCGTCAGGTCACTCCATTCCTTCTGCGTGAACAGGTCTTTGGTCACCACGTCATTCTGGGCGCCGATGATGACCAACCCTTGCGGCGCGGCATAAGCCACGCCAAAGGCGAAACTGGCCACCGAACGCTTTGCCATGCACGGCCATGCGACGGCGAGCTTTTCCATGCCGCCGCCCATCGTCAGAGGTTCCACGCCCGTGATGGTGAACGGGTTGCCTTCCGTGAGGCCCACGAGCGTAGTACCCGTCACGCCTATGGCAACAATGTCCTGGTCGTATGCCTGGATATATCCTTCAGGCCATGCGTAGGGCTTGAACGGTTCAGAGAAATGGATATTGTTATTGGTGAACCCAGCCGCTATGCCGTTTGGCAGGATGACGATTCCGCGAAGGTCGGCAGGCGGCATAAGCCACTTTGTCGAGGGCATGACGCCCCCCAGGTTTGCGTCCGTCACCGTGTCGCTGAAGGTTGTCACGGAATCCGACAGGGTGACGACATAATGGTATTCGTCTCCGGATTCCGAAGTCGCCAGGCGGTACACGCGCTTTGTCATCCCGCCCGTGTTGTGGGGCGCGGTCCGCTCCCACGTACCGCCAGAGGTGTAAATCTGCGCGGTGAAGAGGTTGACCGTGATCGTCTTGGCGGTTGTGTCCACACTGTGAATCGGGAATGCGCCATTCAGATCCGTCATGCCAACGATTCCGGCAAAGCGGATTTCCTCATGCTCTCGCAGGCCGTAGACCGTATCCATCGTGATTGTCACGTAGCCCGCCGTCGGCATGTTCCGCAGCGCCCCGGAAATTGTCCCGCTGTTGACCGGCGGCACGGCCAGCCCGGACAGGCTCCATGTGGCGTCGATCTTCCCACTTGTTGGGGTAGAAGGCGGCGAAGGCGCGGATTCCTCATCCCACGGGGTAACGAACGTATAGGCGTACACCCTTGTCACCGTCGTGGCGCTGGCCCCGCCCGAAGCAGAGACAGTTGGCTTGACGATGGGAGGGGATACGCCCAGCACGTAGCAGCCGGACGGATAGGGGCCGCTGCCCTGTGTCGATACATCGAAGTTCGATACCCGAGGCTCACCATCGCCGGTGTAATAGAATCGCCTGTCCACGTTATCTGCAATGGGCGAGCGCGCCACGTCCACGTCCCGGTTCCATGCCAGCCATTTTTCCTGGCCGTCCTTTTCCATCCGGAACATTGACTGGATATCGCCATCGACTACCGGCTTGAACACCAGCCGAGGCCCGTTCCTTGAGCGCAAGTCGCCGGAAGTGAGGTTGCAGTTGGTTGCGACCTGCGCTTGATTCGGCGCGAGCAGTTGCCGCGCCATCCTTGGCACAAGGCCAGAAAAACCGGCAATCCTGAAGCCCGTCACTGGTATTCCTCCAAGTCAAAAGCGGCAAGCTTGGACGTAAGCCTTCTCCTGTCCCAATCGGACAGGCCGCAGGCAAAGATGCGATAGCGCCCGTTACACACGTCAAGCTTTGCAAGTTGCTGGCCGTCCTCGGTGCAAACGTCGGCCTGCATCGCATGCCATACTCCGCCTGCCCCTGTTCCCACTTCGTTCTGATGCCATATCAGTTCGAGGTCCGGCCCAACGCGCATGCGCGTTGGCGCGATTACGCGGCTGGGCTCTGATTTGCGCGTCGTCCTTCGCATATCGCCCGCTCTTCCGCCCTGCGCTTGACCAAACCCCGGAGTATCTTCTTGCCGCCGCGCCCGTCCGGTCCATACACGAACGCCTCTATCCGGCGGCAAGCCGCCTTGTATTGCTTGCTGTTGATGAGGTCTATCAGGTTGGGCGGCTTTCCCTTTGCTGCCTTGCGGCAGAAAGTAGGCACTCCTACGTTATAGGCAAGAGACAGAAAAGCGCCGAACTCGTAATCAGTCAGCGGCACCAGCACGCAGCGGCGCACCCCTTGCGCGTAAACGGAATCCACTTCATCCCGCAGCCGGTGCATGGCGCGCTCCGGCGTGATCGTATCGCCCAGCTTGACTCCCTCCGTTGTGCCATAGCCAAGTGTTGGAACGTCTCCCGGAACAGGAATATAGGCCGTCGTGCGCAACCCCTCGAATCCTGCTATACCGGCTACCATGGACAGAGTAACCGTAATGGCCGCAACAGCCGTGCGGACAGCTACATTTTGCGATTCAAGCGCCATCAGTCACGCTCCAGCAGGCAGTCTAGTTTCCTGATGATCCGCTCCTGATCCGTCTCACCTTTTTTTGGCGGACAAAGATCGTCTGCCTTTGGCATCGGTTCGGATTTCTCTTTAACAGCCCTTTGTCTCTGCCGTGGCTGCGGATCAGGGCGAATTGCTTCTTCGTGGACGATCACGGGCGGCTCAGTCCTTTCCTCGGCATGTGGAGGCATGGAGCAGCCCGCAAGGGCCACCATGAACGGCAGGAAGGATTTCATCGTTCCCGTCGCCTGCGCTCGTTCTTCTCGATGAGGATATCCAGCCGGTGCAACGCCTGGCCCTGAAATTCATTTTGCGTATCACGCAGCTGATCAATTGCCTCCTCGATCCGATCCTGCCTGATTTCGAGCCTATCCTGGCGTATGTCCTGCTGGTCATTGCGCCAGTGGTTTCTGGATATATCCTTCTTGTTGCCGATGTTGTCCATGAACAGTCCGACAAACGCAGCGATTACCGCCATGAGCGCCCACGGAACAATCTTTACGATCCATTCACGTACCCATTCGGGTACGTGAAAGACCTTCTTTTCTTCCTTTGGCTCATTCATCAGAGCAGAAGATAAATCCCGCCCGCAATCACCACGACAGCGACGGCAAGCAATATTGCCGCCGTGTAATTCGACCGTTTTATTTTCTCAGTGAGTTCGTCTGCCTCGGCTTCCAGTTTCTTGTATTGCTCTTTCTCTTCCGACCACTTGCCCATTTGTTGCTCCCTCTTCTGTTTGAAATCGACTACCACTGGATTGCGTTCAATTGTTCCTGTGTCGGGTTAACGAGCGCGTTGATCCGGTCGCGGAGGTATTGCCGCTTGCCGGAAAGCGCGCCATGTACCGGCGCGAGCGCATCGGCCTGCGCGATAACCTTGGCCACCAGTTCAGCCTTGGGGATCCCCCTTGCAGTTGCCGCGCCATCCAGCCAGGGCGTAGCCGCCGTGTTGTCCGCCACCCATGCTCGTGCTTCGGTTTCCTGCTTGTCCCAACTCGAAATTTCATGAGCCGGATAACTGCCTACAATCTGTAGTATTGCGGATTCATACGATGCGTTTATCCTGGCATGAGCCGCAGCCACCCGTTCCTGCGTGGTCGGCGGCCGTGGCATGGGCGGCGCGTTCCGGGTCCATTGGTCTATGAACGGCTGAAAACCGGATATGCCGTCAATCTCGACATTCGATCCGTCGTCGTATTCGATATGGCCGGTTGTCTCGTTCCACTGGACGGCCCGCACATCCGGAGGGAATCCGGTCAGGTCCACCTTTCTGAATTGGCCGTTAATCCCGACCACGTTGTCATCCCGTATGATCGTCATTCGCATATTTCGCGTTGCTCCAATAGATCGTCATCGCGCCGGGTGCGCATTTGCGCGGCCAGCAGCATGACCTTTTGAGTTGTTTCTCCCTGCTTGACCATTTCATTCCGGAAGGATTCGGTTGCAGCCGCCCCCTGGCGCGCTTCGTTTGCCGTGTTGATCATGAGAGCGGGCATCCATGCAATCGCGCAGCCCCAGTTATCAATCTCTTTTCCGGTATTCGGATCGCGCCCCATGATCTTGATGTACCACGGGCAGCGGTAAAGAACAGGCTTGCCGTTCTCTTCCTTCAATTCTTCGCATTTCGCCCCGAGGGGACATTCAGCAACTCGCGTTTCCATCAGCTTTTAGTCGCAAGGATCATGGTGACGTAATAAACATTCATGTTTATTGCCGTGCCAGTGAACCCGTGGTTGTGCGCCCCACCGCCTCCGCTGTAATTTGTCCATGCCGAAGAAGTCCCGTTGTAGAGCGGGGTATCCCAAGGGCCGCTATTTCCAGCGTGCATTGCCCAACTTTGGAGGGGGACGGAATGGGCGTGAACTGGCATTTGCCATTCCGCCAAAGTGGTATTTGACACCGATCCATATACGCCCTGGTTCCGGAATGCATCGGTAAACGCCACGGTTCCGCCAGTCGTTCCGCCAGCGGTCCCGACAATCCGGATCGCGTGATTATAGGCAGACGTGTCTTTAACCCACCCGGTAGGCGCATTGGCCTGACAGAACAGCATTTTCGTGCCGGATGGGATAACTGCGGCATTGATTGCCGCAGTTATGGCGGAAGTAACCCCCAGCGTATTGCGCATCGTTGCAGCGTCCGCATCATCGAGCAACTGGCGGGCAAACGGCGTGAACGATGTGAGCGCAGCCTCTGCCACGCTGGAAAAATACGGAAGCTTGTCTGCGCTGGATGAAAGCGCGGCCAGCGCCACCAGATTGTCATTCGTGAGCGATTCCTGAAGCGCGGCGTTTGTGAGTCCGGCGACAAAGTAATCCCCAGCCACCCACGTACGGGCATTCGTGCCATCCAGTCCACGTCCGCCCGCTGCTATGGTCATCGTGTCGGTTGTTCGCGTCTCGACCTTGACGATCTCATGGTTGCCGGATGCGTCCTTGAAGATTCCGTAGAAGTAATCCCCCGGAGCCAGCACCGGAAACAGCAAGCCCTTCCCGGCTTCCACGGTGAAACTCAGGCCAGTGGTCCCGGAAGGCGCTGAGCTTATTACAGCGCGCCCGAAATTGGTGAATTTAAGCCCCATCTATCGCCTCTTCATCAACCTGGTTTCAACCGGCGCACGCGAGTGATCCCGCGACGCCCGAAGTCCCGCCCGCGCAGTCTCTATGCGGAACATGCTCTCGTAGTAAGTGGACAGACCCATGTCGGTATATGGCTTCTTGGGGCTTCGCATGAGCCGCGCCTTGGCACCGTGAACGATAGGTTCCGCGTACTCGTTGAAGATGAAGTCCTCAATCCCGGTGGCGATGTGCGATGGCTTCAGGATCACGTCGAGTGTGAGTGTGCCATCGATGTCAGGCTTTGGAGCCAGCGTAAAGGCAAGCGGCCCGCCCAGCACGTATTCGGGAAACCCGGTCTTATTGCGCCAGTTCCAGATGCGAATATCGTGCTCCATCACGTTCACTTCCAGTTCGCGTTCGTTGAACTCCGCGTGAGTGACAAGGTGCACCACGGCATCATCCGGCGGGTCAAACAGGTATCGCGCCGTACCGTTTACGATGGGCACATCCGGATGATCGTATTCCCACACCATGGAGCATTCGCAGAACGTGATGGCAGACTGTCGTAGCGCGTTTGTCTGTGCCTCCTGCGGGCATCCCGGCACTTCGGTTGCCAATAGATCGAAGAATGCGCTCCATGGAGTCATAGCTGAGCCTCCGAGCCGAACAGGTTGACGAATGCGGCAGCACGTCCCGAGTTGGCGTGTTCGTCATCTGTCATTTCCGCCCGTGCCGTTACCCAATCAGCCAGCAGTTGCACGTATTCCGCGCCAATGGGGAAAGGATCTGTCAGTGTTTCTTCCCCTGTCGGCAGGCTTGAGAACTGGCCAATGAAGAGATCAGGTCGCCGTTTCGTGAGTGCCAGCATCCCGTGGTTGGCGAACATGAGCAGATCGTCATCGGAATACCGCGTCTTGTCCGAGTCGTTCAAGGGCGCTCGGGCCAGATCAACGACAGACTGGTAGGTAAACGGCATCAGGGATTCTGCTCCTGCGTATGCCGTTCAATCACACGCTGCCGTATATCGCCCAGGTTTTTGCGCTTGTCGATTTTCTCGCCCCACCTGTCCATGGAAAATTCGATGAGCTGATCCTTCGTCATGCCATGGAAATCGATCATTTCGAGCGGTTCCTCTTTTGGCGTGTCGGTTTCCATGATCCCTATGGCTTCTTGGGCTTCTTCCTTTTCGTCATCATCCTTCTGGGTCTTGACTTCGCGCCATGTGTCGGGGAATTGCAGAAGATGCGCTCCCACCGTGCCGGTGACTTCCCGTTCCTGACCGGGTTCCCATTGCAGCCCCACGCCAGTGATGCTGTCGGTCTTGACGCAATTGCCTATGTATTTGATACGCATTATTGGCTCCAAAAAAAATGGGCGCCCCCACCACAAGAGCGCCCACATGCCCAGCAAGGAGAACTTATTTGATACCCAGCCCGTCTCCGTAGACTTTCGCAACGATCTTGCCGGTAGCGAAGGCAGTGGCAGCGACGGAGACGGTGAATGTCAGGAACACAGGCTTTTCGAACTTGATGGGATCGAACGTAAGCCACAGGCTTCCAGTTGTGCCGGTAAGCACAGTAGTCGCGGCAGAGAAGTAATCATCGTCTGCCGTCGGCCCTGCATCCGCATCGACTGGCGCATATCCAATCTTGACGGCGAAGGTCGTTCCGCCTGTATCCATATCCGGAAAATTGATCCGGATTTCGGTTACTTCCAGTCCGCCCGGAATGATTAGTGGGCGGTAAACATCGTTGAGTGCGCCTGCCGTCGGAGAGACTGACCCCCAAACCACAGTGCCATTTCCATATCGCCCCAGGTGCCGGGGTTTCGTGCCGAGGTCGGCTGCGTCGAAAGTTGCCATTGAAAACTCCTGAAATTAATTAAAATCCATTGGAATGAACTGGAATCCTCTGAAATAAGCTAGAGGATTCTGCAATTCATTAGAGCGGTACGGCGGAATCCACGGCGATGACACCGAAGTCCGTGGGGATTTTTGCGCCGGTACCATCGGCAATATTGAGCCGAATCTTGGCTTTCCCGCACACCTTTTCGCCCATGACTTCAAGGTTGCTCTCGAAGTTGTACCAGTGTTCCTTCCATCCGTACTGCATGCCTGACACCTTGGTTTTCCCGTAGGCAACCCCCAGCGCCTGCGCTCCGAGAAGCAATCCACGCTCTACCGCGTAGCCTGCGCCAAGGGATGCGTTCACAGCCTGATCCGTCTCCGTTGCAGTTGCGGCGTTTGCCGCCGTAACGATCTTGGTAGACTCGGAAGGCAGGAAACGGATGGCGCGTTCGTTCTTGATGACAAGAATCCCGTTCCACATACCCACTTCGCCAGCGAAGAGTGGATGGCGCGTATCGAAATAACTCGCCCGGTTTACTGCGTGCTGCTGGAACGCTCTCAGGCTTCCTTCCGTGAGCAATATTGAATACTGGTTCGGAGTAGCCAGGAATACCCACATCTTGGAAGTCTGCGCAGCCCGGTCGCCCGCGAGCTTCACGGACTGGATCGGCTGATCCATGTCGTCCAGCCGCTTGCGCAGTTGATCCAGGTGCGTGAGTTTGAACAGATCGGTCGAAGTGATCGACCCCAATTGCTGTCCGCCTTGCGTGAGGTTCGCGCCGTTGACGACATAATGCCGGTTATAGGTCGGAGCCTTGACCGGGTTGATCATGACCGTGTTGAAGTTCGCGGCAGATTGAAGCGGGATCGTCCAGTCTACCCCGGCTTGAGAACCCCGCGCACCTGCCAGATGCACCAGCGATTCCTGCGTGTCGAGCCGTGGAAAGTAGCCCGACAGTTGCGCCAGGGCAATCTCGCGCAGGTTGTGCTTGGTGCGCTGCTGGCTCATGGAGCCGCCAGCGTCCACCACTTTGGATGCAAGATCGATCCGGATTTCCTGACTCGTGAACGACAGCGGCACGCCCTTGCCTTCACGATTCACGTCTCCTATCAACGGCTCCCCGCTGATCGTGTCAATGAGGTCCAGCGATACCACATCACCGGGGTTCTTCATGAGATTGTCGATTCTCACGATAGGCACGCCCGGATCGGTCTGGCCTGCCACTTTTTCCATGGCAGCGGACGGATTGACCGGCCCCATGAGGTTTTCCATGGCAGTCGTGCCACGGAGCGTATTGGCGAACAGTGCCGCCGAATAGTGCTTTATTGCAATCGAGCTTCCGCTCGGTACGTTTGTCTCAGCCATTTCCTTTTCCTATTTAATCGAGTTCCGCCCTCAGCGCGGCTTGCTGCTGCGCGGGCATCCTCATGAGTTTTGCCGCCAGCTCATGTGGCGACAGGTTCTCAATCTGGTCCCGCTCAGACATGGGTGTTCCGCCGCCCTGAATGTCGGACAGGGTTGTGGGTTTTTTCTCCACCGCCTTTTCCAGTTTGGCCTTTGCCTTTTCCCTGGTTTTTTCCGGTGGCTCTGCACGTTTGGGTTCGGAAGCGTCCGGCATGATTGCGCGAACCCGTTTGACGACTTCAGCAAAGCGCTCTTCGTACGACTTTCTCGCCCACTTCGGTTGATTGCGCAGGATTTCATCCTGCATCATGGCCTCATTCCATGCGTCCTCGTCGTGTGCCTCCCAATGCATCAGATCGGGGTTGTTTTCCTTGGCTTCCTGAACCTGTTCCTGCACAGTCCGCACCCGCAGTTGCGCTTCCTCCTCGGCCTTGGCCTTGGCTTCGGCCTTGTCCGATTCGATCTGCTGTACCAGGTCGGAGAACATCTGGTTGAAGTCGTCCATCGAATTGCCTATGTCGGGGAAATCCTCCTTCATCGTTGCAATCCGCTCTTCCAGCTTCTTCTGGATATCGGCTCTTCGCCCCGGCGTACCTGCTTCTCTGATTTTTGCCTTGAGCGTTTCCAGTTCGGCTTTCGTCTTTTCCATCCCGGCGAGCTTGTCCCGCAGGGTGGCGACTTCCATCCTCAGTTCCTTGTGCTTTTCATAAGGGATGATGCCCTTGCCACTCTTGGTCAGAACGACCGGCTCATCCTCCTGTTCAGGTTCGGCCTGTTCCTCTTCTTCCGATTCTTCCTCTTCACCCTCGCCGTTAGCCGCGTCTTCCTCTTCCTGTTCGGGCGTGTCTTCGGTTTCCTCGTCTGATTTGAGACTTGCCAGGATTTTCTCCCGTGCTTCGGGGTTGTCCTCGTACTCCGTAATCTGCTCCGGTGTGAGCTTTGCTATCTGTTCGTCGTTGAGTTCCATGCCTGTCTCCAACTGCTTGACCCAGTGAGCGGGTTCCGCCTGCGCGGAAATGGTTGAAAAAAACTACGGTATCGCCGTGAGCGCGGCCCTTGCGGGCAATAAAAAAGCCGCCCGGAAGCGGCTTTCGTGAAAACTTGTGTGTCTTTACCCTTGCACCAGCCTGCGGGGTGTCCTGGGGACGCCTCCTATCACGGCCTGGTATCCGTCATTGCCGGTCCACATGGTCACATTGCGGATATGCATGATTGCTTCGGTGAACATTTTTGTATGCAACCCGTCGTATGGTCCCACTTTGAAGTAATGCGCCGTTGCATCGACATAGGTGGTAGGCGCGTTCCATTGCCGGAAGATCGGCACACCATCGAGCAGGATTTCACGGAAACCGGTCGCGCCTGACTGAAGGTTTGAATGTGCGCATACTTGATACCACGTTCCCGGTTGAATCGGGATCACGGCCAAATCCTGGTTGCTGAATCCTATCACCCCGAGATCGAGGGGGGCCTGTATCACAAGGCAGTTGTCCCGAATTCTGAAGCCTATCGGAACGTATGTCGTTCCGGACGCCCCGCTGATCATGACAGACCAGCTTCCGATTACGATGTAGTTTGTAAATGTCCAGTCGTACTTGAACTCAAATGTTGACCAGACTTCACCAAATGCAGTTGGAAAATCCCCAAAATCGACTTCGGTACGCATCCAGCCTGACGAGTCCGGTGCGTCCGTCACTGTATTCAGCAAGAGCTTGCAGGCGTTGTTCTCGATGAAAATATGATCTGTAATGCCGTTCGGAAGCGTACTGCCTGCCTGGAAAATGCCATTGGCGGCAAGCCAGCGGCAGTTTGAAAAATCAGCCGCGCTTTGAAAAGGTAGGTTGAGTATCTGTGTCATCAGAATGCGCTCGCAAGTACCAGTTTGTCGGGATTGGCGCGCAGTTGCCGAAAAATATTGGTGAGTACCGCCGCCGATGGAACGGGATAGCCTACCGGCAAACGCATGATGACCAGCGCCCGGGTCTTGACCGCGATTCCGGACGTACCACCAGGAGCCGGACTTCCCGCCCCGATGTTGACCGTGTTGGCTGTCTTCGTGTCGTAGTCGCTCCCCAGGTTGAAATCCCGGTAGCCTGAAGCGGCAAAACTCAAATCAAGCGACCCGTCCGTCCACATCGAGTATTTTTTGTTCTGGCCGTCCAGCACGAACGCGAAATCATGCAGCGTTCCATCGAAGATTGTGTTGTTGCTCATCCCTCCGTATCCCTGAGTCGCGCCGTTTGTAATGATCTGAAGCTTCTGTGTTGACGTGGCTGTGGCCCCCCAGCCTTTTACAGTCGTTGAGTATCCATCGCCCACAATGTATTGCTGCGATCCTTCTGACGTTGCCATCCCCAGCCACCAGACAAGGAGCGTTTCCCCGCCTTCGTAATCGAAATTGACGGCAGGCATCCGGATAACGGAATCTGTCGAACCAGAAACCGGGTCAACGGTCGAGACATATCCCGGGTTTGCGAACATCGCGGCATCAGAGAGATGCACTCCCCTTGCGCCGTGATTGATCCCTGATATATCGAAAAATTTTCCGTCCCCGGCATACTGTCTCCCCGCGTAGCCGTGAAAGTGGTAGTACGGATGGATCGGCGTAATGAGCGCCACGGTCGCGCTGTCTGCCAGTGTCGCCCGCTCCGCATTCGTGGCGTTCGCTGCCAGTGTCGCGTTCGTTGCCGTCGTCGCGGTCGTTGCGTGTTCTGCTGTCGTTGCCGTGTCCGCCGTGGTTGCATGGCTTGCCGACGCAGCTGTCTCGGCGGTCGCGGCACTCCCGGCCGTGTTTGCGACATTCGCGGAATTGGCCGTTTGCGCAGTTTGCGCGCTGGTAGCACTCCCGGCCGTGTTTGCAGTCAGCGCGGTCCCGGCGCTCGTCGCATAGTTTGCGTTGGTGGCATAGTTTGCGTTGGTGGCGTTCGTTGCATTGACGGCGGTCGTGGCACTATCAGCGGTCAGCGCATGATTGGCCGTTTCAATGACTCCGCTGACTTCGATGACGTATTCAAGCGCGTCACCATCCGCGATCAGGTCCGCTTCCGTCTTGGCGTCGAATTGCGCGATCATCCCCCGGTCAAAAAGCGTCCCGCCGATGAATGCCTTGTCTATGAATCTGATCATGGGCCTGTCGCCTCTTCCTCGAATGTCATGCCTTGGCTCCCGGTTGTGGTTGCGGCCGGTTGGCTGCTACGTGCTGAAGCACCAACTGCTCGCCCTTGACGGTTGCATCCACCCGCACCTTCTCTTCCTCAATGTCGAGCGCCCTGGATTTCAACTGCAATTCGCCCGACTTGTCCGCCAGTTGCAGCTTCAATCGACCGATCTGCTCCTGCAATTGCTGCATCTGTTGCAGGGATTTAAGCTCCTGCTCCATTGCCTGCATCTTGAGCATGTTGTGTTGCCCTTCATCGCCTCCTGACTCTGGCGCTCCCAGCCTCTGCGCTTCTGCCTGTAGCTTCATCGCGCTTGCCTGTTCCTTCGCTATCTGCGCCTGCTTGAACTGCATTTCCAGCATGATGATTTGTTGCTGTATCTGTTCGGCTTGTGCGGCTTTCTGCGCCTCGATCTGCTCCTGTTCCGGCGTCATCCGCCCAGGCACGTTACCGATCTTGCGCAACTGGTCAGCCAATTCATGGCGGTTCGGAACATCGGAGAGTTCGAGCATGACCGGATAGAGTGCTGCCTGGTACGCAGGGGGCGCTGCCTGCACAATCTGCGTGAACGCCTGCAACTGCTGCGCGCGATAGGTAGGTGTTGCCGGGATGTCTTCCAGCACCACTTTCACTTGCGCCATTGCAATGTCGTTTTCAACCACGGGGCCATCCGGCGTCATCACTTCGCGGTTGAAGTAGATCATCCGTTGCCGCGCCCCTTCCTGCACCGCAATCTGTGTAGGCTTGCCGATCATGTCGGATATTGCAAAAGCCAGCAATTGTTGCCCGCATTGACGCCTGGCATAGCGGAAGTTGTCGTTCGGCTCTGCCAGTACGGTCGATCCCTGCTCTACCAGGTTATTGATCGCCACCCCGCTTTTTGCTTGTGTCGCATCGCCCAGCATGGCGCGGTAAACACCCGCAACTTCCTCGATCCTGCGCTTGCGTTCCTGCACTAGCTGGAATATCTGGTTTGCAAGCGTGTATTCCCGAGTGACCTTGAAGCCGTTGGGATTGCGCCTCATCGAATTCAGGATGGTGATCGACCTCAAACTGTTGATGTTCTCAGCCATCTCCTGATAAGTGTTTTGCGCAAGGTCCAGCGCGTCATTGTCCACTTCCACCTTGACCGAATTCATGACTTCATAGAGCAGGATATCCAGATCGATGATCTGATCCTGCGGCCCCCTCATGTCGCGCACCAGGCCATAGGGGGATCGGCTGCGATCCTTCCTGAAGCACCAGAAGGGGATATAGGGGAAGCTCGCGTGCGGCAATGGCGTGGGCACGTCCATCAACTTGTGCGGCCCCAGCCAGATCGATACCCGCACCCTCGGCATCATGGCCTTTTGCACCTGCACCAGTCCTGCGGCTATCGCCTGGTGGTGATACGGATTCTGTTCGTTGAATTCAACGGCCTGACCTGTCGGCAGGTACAACACATGCACGTTCTCGAAGTATCGGTACCAGAGTTCCGAGAGTTTGACCATCCCGCCTTGGCGATTGAGATAGTCCTCTTGCATGTGGCTCCATTGCTGCTCTATCTCATATGCCCGCACCATCCCGGTATTGTCGCCGTCGTACACATCCACCGTGTTCCAGCCAGCCCAGGAGTTCTCGATCAGGTCCTTGTGTTTTGGGAATGCGCTGACGGCGTAGGGCACGTCGATCCACTTATCCCGTCTCAGATACCTGGCATCCGACAGGTCAGGTTCGCGAGCAGACCAGTCCCAGAATATTTCGTTGCGGTGAATTTCCCTTACGCGATAAGGGTATTTATTCGGATCAATCTCGCGTGATACCTCGATCCAGCCTATGCCGGTCCTCATCATTGACGAGTAGGCATCCGACATGGCCCGGTCGGCGCGGCTCTCGCTTTCCATTTCTTTGATCTTGGCCGATAGCCCTTCCGCGATCTCTTCCTGGCTCTCGTCGTCTGCCGTCACCTTGTAATCGGTACGGCTGCGAGCTTCCAGCCCCAGGACGGCGTTGATCGTAGGCTTGATGAGATTCGAATCCTGCGGGGGGATTCCGGCACGTCTCAACCTTGCCTCGACTTCCTGGCTGATCTGCGATCCATCGTAGTAGTCCGCGTCAGTATCTGAGTCCAGCCGCCATTTCGGCTGATTCCTTATATCCCGGCAGATACGGTCATAGGTTTCAAACGCTATGTCTTTGCCAATTGGGGGCACACGCCTGTTCGGTGCGTTCTCCATTATCTATGCAGCCCGCCATCCGGGTATGCGGATACCCGATTACCAGCAATGCGCTCCATCAAGCAAACAACCTTTCTTGTCTGGTTGCTTGCTCTACGCGAGCGCAAGCCGCACTGTAGTAATCATCATCCAACTCACAACCCACCATTTCAAAGCCAAGGTTATTGCAAGCTATCGCGCTGGAACCTGAGCCTAGATGAGTGTCAAGAATGCGCTGCCCGGGCTTGGCGAAATCCACCAACGTCCGCTCATACAGTTTTATGGGTTTCTGGGTTACGTGGATTCGAGGTTCATTTGATTGGCTGGAAATGTTGTACACCTTGGCGTTTTTATCGAATGAAGTTAACGCCAACTCGCAGCCTGCCATCGTGTGCATACCGGACATATTTGGCTTAACCCAACATATAAAACCGCGCGAAGACAGCATATTTTCAACGAAGTAATTGCCGCCCCATACGACCTGATTCTTGCTAACCCGTCGAAGCTCCATGAAATAAGACTTATCGGGCGCAACATCCCACGCCACACCCTTTTTCTGGTATTTAACTGACCACGTGCCACCAACTACCAGCGCAGCGCCTATCCCATAAGGCGGGTCAACTATAGCCAAATCAAACGCCTTGTCCGGTAACCCTGCCATGTACTCCATGCAGTCGATGTGCAAGAGAGTTGCGTTCATTATCTTCACGCCCGCCACCCGACCATCTTGATACCTCGCGCTGTCATGTTCGGCGTGTCCTCTCCAATCGAGATGGCAAAGTAGCGGAATGCGTCGGCTGCATGGCTGTGGATATCGTGCAATGGGCGGCCAGACAATTGTTTGCTCTCAGGGTCCACGTCATAGCGGTAGTGCCTCAAGCTTTGGAGTCCTTCGGCGCATCGGGTTTCGTCAAAATAACAGCGTCCGAATACGGAGCGAACCGCCTGGATACCGTCGTACAAGGACAAGTTCGCGCAAATCTGCACCTTTCGCCCCAGTGCCAACATAATCTCCTCGATCGATTTGCCCGTACTGAGAGATTTTGCCTTTGCATCGTGCGGAAGCCAGTCGATACCATAGATATACCCCTTGCTCTGTAGCACCTGGATATAGTGCTGTAGCGGTTCCAGACTGTTTGCATAGTAGTCGATGAGCCGCAGTTCCTGCCCCACCGCCTGCGCGAACCATATGCTGGTATTGTCGGCCCAGCCCAGGTCCCAAAACGTGTGGACGGGCTTGAGCGCATCGTATGGGACATTCATGATCCGGCCATCGTCTGCTGCCTGGCGCAACTCCTTGGCGTAGATGGCTCCTTCCAGCGATGAGCGGCACTCACCCAGCCAGATATTGCGGTACGAGTCAGGATCGCGCTCTTTGAGTTCGTCCTTCTCTCGCCGCAGGATTTCCGGAAACCATGGATTGTCGTCCCAGTTGACCTTTTCCACCCTGGCTTTCTCGGGTGGCTTGACGACAAAACGCTGGTAGGTCTCGTCCGTCTCAAGTTCCGGGTTGAACGTGATCCAGATTTCGGAGCCTTCCCGGCGTATGGTAGGTATCAGGGTCTCCCAGCTTGACTTGCTGACTGTCTGCGCCTCCTCGACCCACACCACATCGACGCCCTCGAACGATTTGATGCGCGTGACGTTGTTCCGCAGCCCGGCGAATATGAACTCAGTCCCGTTTTTCCCGGTAATCAACTGGTTCTGGATCTCGTAGAATCCATCCAGCCCGAGTTGGCCGATCTGATCCTGAAGCAGATGGTGGACGGACTCCGCGATGGAGTTCTGCAATTCCCGGGCGCACAAAATGCGAAGGGGGCGCGAAGCCCCCTGGATCAACAATGCTCTTGCTACTCCCCAACTCTTTGCTCCACCTCTTCCGCCGTACAAAACTTTATAGCGGTGCGGCTCGAAAAGGAATTGGAGCTTAGCCGGGAATTGCGCTTGTGTTGTTGTCATCTGCCCTGAGTATTCGGTAAACGGTTTCCCGGCTTATCTTAAATTCCCTCGCAACCTTGGATTTCGCCACGCCCGTAGCTACCCGCTCCCGAATTCCTGCTATATGTTCCGCTTTTAATGATGGTGGACGCCCCTTGTACTTTCCCTTGGTCTTGGCTATAGCAATGCCTTCCCTCTGCCGCTCACGAATCAAGGCTCGCTCAAACTGTGCAAATGCGCCCAGCATGGCAAACATCAAATGCGCCCGTGGGTCATCTTTGCCAGCGGCAAAACTCATATTCTCTTTGATGAATTGCACCGTTACGCCCTTCCCGTTCATTTCACGCACCAGACGAAGCATGTCCTCGACGTTCCTGGCTAACCTATCCATCGAATGGACGATGAGAGTATCGCCTTCGCGCACGTACTTGACCGCATCTTGCAGTCCCGGCCTATTTGTATCCTTGCCACTCGCGCTATCAACAAATACTCTGTCAAGTTCGATCCCCTCAAGTTGCCTTTCCACACTCTGATCTACCGTACTCACCCGCTTGTAACCCACTTTTTGGCCTTTCATTGCTTTCTCCTGTTGTTGTGTAAGATTTACATCTTACGCTTAAAAACAAAAGTGTCAATAAAAGACCAAAAAGAATACTATTGTTACACAAATAACAGTGTAAGTTAGGGAGTACCCAAAATAGACAGGTTACTTATAGCGTCTCGGTGGAACCGCGTTTTTCAGTATCGGGAACCAGCCCATGATTTATCCCTCGTTTCCCACTTCGGTTTAATCGTCTCGGCGGCAGAGTGAGACTTTCTCCCACTCAGGCAATAAAAAAGACGAATAAACTACATTCGCCCCACACTATCCCCTTGACCCGGTAAAAATAATCGCTTAGAACGCCTTAGAATCGCCCGATATTTAGGCAATCGCCCTATTTTGTCTCATTTGTGCCAATAAATGACACGGTAATATTCTGTAGGATCGGCTTGTCAGGATCGCCGCCTTCGTGTGTGTTCGTGATCCGATCACCGTATTTTCTCGGCTTGAGTTTTGCCGCCGTCCATTTACGCACATCGATTCGGTTTCGCTGCCATTGGACCCAGGCGGAATCCAGTTTTCCATTAGGATCAAGAACAGGATACTCATCAGATATGCGCACCAAATCATCAGCCAGGTAGTCAGCGCAATCTTCCTTCGCGCGCGCGTATATCTCTACGAATTCATTGTGTTCCAGTAACCATTTGCACACAGCTGCATAACTCGGCATATCCTTATCTCTGGTTATTGCGGTCAGCGGTTCGCCTCCTGCGACACGTGCGCATATTTCCGCCGCCAACTCAACCGAGTATGCAATCCGTTTGCTCATGTGTTTTCAGCCTTTGCAAACTCCACTTGTTTCCTCTGTTTGCAATCCCACAATCCGAATTTGCCTTTCCCATCGCGCACTGGCAGAAAATCAGGTTCAGGCAATAGTACCCAGGCACCGAAGCCGGTTTTAACCAGTCGCGCCACTAGCTGCCCTTGTGTGTCGTATTGCAACCTTTCAATGCCGCCCGCAGTTTGATTTCGCACTGTGCGCGCTCCTCGATCTCTATACGCATTGCTCTATTGATAACCAGCGGATCATCCGCTGGACTCACGCGGTCAACCGCGTAACTGTCTTTGCATTCCTTGGGCACTGGCACTTGGCAGTAAATCGGCACCGGTTTCTCGATCACCTGTGTTTGCACAGGTGCCTGAGCGCACCCGGCGAGAGCCAGCGGGATAATCCACGTCTGTCTCACTTGCGCCTCTCTGCCACATATGCAGCCTGTTCCGCCTGGATCGCCTCACACTGTTTATCTATCGGCACCGGAGGCAACGCTTTGATCCTCAGAATTGTCTGAGAACGTTCCTGAGCCGCTGGTTCAGCTTGGCGCATAGCTTCCTCGGCTTCCTGTATCCGCCTGTTCGCCGCATCCGCAAGCGCCTCCATCGCCGCCCGGGTATTTTTTACGTCTATCGCGCACTTTCCGCCAGCTGCGACCAGTAGAGCGTTCTCTCCCCGCAGTTTCTCGATTGCGCCTGACTTGCGCCAGTTCTCCACAGCCCACCCGACAACAAACGCCACCACCGCCACGCCCGCGAGGATTGCAGCCATGACTGCCGGTTTAAGCAGCAAGGGATTCATTTCCGATAGGCGCAAAAAAAGCCGCGTTGGCGGCTTTGGGGTGATTTCTCGACATTACAAATTTCATTATAAAAGCGGTCCCCGTAAAAATCAAGGGTTTATTCACAAGTAACAAGAAAAACTTGTGAGTATTTTTTCATTCTTGTTGCATTCTTGTATAAACATCCCTTGACACAATGTCTCGCTGGTGTCACAATGTGAACCATGCAGTAACGAAACACGGTTGATGCGAGCCGGGCGCGAAATAACGCAAAAGTCGATACCTAGTCGGGGATTGCTAGTCGGTCCCTTAAAGGGTCTACCAGGGTTAAGCCTGGGTTGACAACCCTACTAGGTCCAAGGGAGCAAGCGCACTAATGGGCTTGCGGGGAACTGCCGCTTCAGGCTGGCAGATGTAACAAGGTACGAGTTACCTAAAGCGCATTCCAAAGAGTGTGCTTCATGTAGCTAAACCACAAGGAGAATCAAAAATGATGAACGCAACATATTCGCCGGATGACAACAAGCTGCGGCTTTATTCAACAAACAGGCTTGACCGCGAAACATATGACCGCGTAAAAGCTGCTGGTTTCAAGTGGGCACCAAAGCAAGAATTGTTTGTAGCCCCCATGTGGACCCCGGCCCGCGAAGACCTCCTGATTGAATTGTGCGGAGAAATCGAAGACGAGGACAAAAGCCTAGTCGAACGCGCCGAAGAACGCTCAGACCGTTTCGAGGAATACAGCGAGAAACGCGCCACTGACGCCACCCGCGTACGCGAAGCTGTCTCAGGCATCGCAGACAATATCCCCCTCGGTCAGCCTATCCTGGTAGGCCACCACAGCGAGAAACGCGCCAGAAAAGACGCAGAACGCATTGAAAACGGCATGAAAAAAGCCGTCAAGATGTGGGAAACGTCCAAGTATTGGACATACCGCGCAGCTGGTGCAATCCGCGCCGCCAAGTACAAGGAGCGCCCGGACGTTCGCGCACGCCGGATCAAGGGCTTGGAATCCGATAAGCGCAAGCAGGAAAAATACATAAAAGAAGCAGAGCGGGATCTGAAGCTATGGAGCAGAGAGAACTTGACGCATGAGCAAGCGTTAGCTATTGCCGGATATTCGCGGCTCCCATTGCCTAGAAAAGAAGGGGACCGGAAAGACTTAATTATGTCCCCATCCGCTTATGACGTCCTAAGCGGATCATACCCTAACTCATATGCGCCACGTACCGTTGAAGAAGTAGTGGAGCACGCAAAGAAATACTATCCGCGCATCATAGCCCATCATGAACGCTGGCTAAACCATTTTAACAACCGTATTGCGTATGAAAAAGCAATGCTCGTCGAGCAAGGCGGATTAGCGGATTCCAAATTTGACATTAAACCCGGTGGCCGTGTTTTGGTTCGTGGTGAATGGATGGTTGTTATACGCGTAAACAAGACCGGAGGAAAGGTTAACAGCGTCACAACAAATTGCAGATATGTCCCTGTTCGCGGGATTGAAGAGGTAAAAGACTACCGCGCCCCCACCGAGGAAGAAGCCGCAAAGGTGGAGAAAGTTACGAAGCTCGCCCCTATCGTCAATATCCCCGGCGAAGGATTCATAGAAATGACTTCTGAAGAATGGAAACGGAAACATTCAGATTACAAGGTAATCAGGAGAGTCCAGGCTACAGAGGAACATGGAGCCTATCGTTATCGGATCGGATTTGTGCCTGGTGGAAGCTACAAACAAGCGCAGATTTTCATCACAGATGCAAAATTGGTTAACCGTCCCGCGCCAGAAGCAACGGAGCCAGTCAAGTTTGAAGTGAAAAAGGAAATTCCCGCCCCGGCACCCGTAAAGATGCGCGAACCAGATCACGAGGAGGCAGCATTCAAGGCAATGAAAGACCAGCTAAAGAACGGAGGCGTTAAGGTTGTTTCCGCTCCTCAATTGTTTCCTACTCCGGTTGACCTTGCCGCCCGGATGGTTGACATGGCACAGCTTGAAATAGGGAACAGAGTACTGGAGCCAAGCGCTGGAACAGGCCGGATTCTTGAAGCCTTGCCCGGAGTGGTCCCTTTCGTCCCGGCACGTCAAACCGCGCTTGATGTTGTGGCCGTGGAAATAAATCATTCCCTCGTTTCGCTCATCGAAAAGTCAGGATTGGCAGGAGAGGTAAAGCAGGCAGACTTTCTGGAATGCAATGGCGATTTGGGCAAGTTCGATGCGGTAATCATGAACCCGCCCTTTGAAAACGCAGTGGACATAAAGCACATCACGAAAGCCATAGACATGCTCAAGCCTGGAGGCCGACTGGTTGCAATATGCGCCAATGGGCCGCGCCAGAACGCGCAGCTGCGGCCCATAGTTGAGGCAGCAGGCGGAAGCTGGGAAGTGTTACCAGCCGATACGTTCAAGGAGTCAGGAACCAGCGTAAACACGGTTCTAATGAGCCTTGTTTTTCCTGTTTTGGCTGAAACCCCTGTCGGTCAGTTTGACCTCTGTTTCTGATAGTCCTTCAACTCATGCTCTTAACCGGGCATGGGTGGACGGATTAACAACCACTGAAAGGAGAAATAAATGTTTACCCTAGACAACACAAATGGATTCACCCAGCGCGACATTGACCTGATGAACAGGGCCGTTCGCCTACTTATGGAAGACGGAATAGAAGAGAAAAGTGCGATGGACGCCGTGAATAACAACTGGAACGTAGATGGGGTCAACACGGTTGCCAGTCTGACCAGACTCTAAAACAACCACAACCAAGGAGAACGAAAATGGCAAGCGTGACTATCACCATCCATAAAAAAATGTCTGGAACAGGATCAATCCATGATCTGGCGAGTGATATGTATGACCGCAATATTGTATTTGCGCCTGGCTGCAAGTATGCGGTCATCCTGGCCGCTTACTACGGCGGAAAGGGATACACCACACACAAGACGGCGTCCGCTGCAATAAAAGCCAGCAACCGTCTCAAAGACTACAGCAGGGAGGTGATAGATATAACCGGCGCAGAATATTACGTTGAATACGACCGTTTACTTAAAAAGTAAGGAGAAACAAATAAATGCTCACCTACCGCGCCATTATCATTAATAAACAAACTGGCGAAAGAAAAGTGTTGAAGCTTGGACGCAGCGGAAGCATCGTCCAAGCTTGCAATCAAGCCGACGCTAAATGCCCTCAGGGATGGAGGGTTTACGATGTCAGCAAAGCTTATTTAACTCACGCATAGTTACACCATCAACCCAGAACGGAGGATTTTCAAATTGACCTCACACCCAAACCGTTCCAAATCGCCCCGAGAGGGGCGAAATCCCCTTCCGGTCGAAATCATTGCTGCCAGAGCCGAAACAGGACTCACCCAGGCAGAGGCATGCAGACTAATCCACGTGACGTTGTCTGCGTGGAGAAAGTACGAATCAGGGGAACGGAGAATGCCAGCTGCATCGTGGGAGCTATTCAACATAAAGAAAGGAGAACAAAATGTTTGAAGTGCTGGGATCATTATTTGATGACGAGATAGTTGCTGAGTTTAAAACTCAGGAAGAGGCAGAGTCGTTTGCTTTTGATCCAATTCCAATTGGTAAAATCGGCCCTGTGGCCGGATATTCGGCAGCAGTCAAAGTCATGAAGGAGCGTTATCCTCATATTGCAGCTGGGCGTTATGCGCACAGTGTTGATTTCTGGATAAATGAGATTAAGGAGTCACAATGGCAACAATAATCACAGTAACAGAGAGTTCCAGCATGCCAGGACGATTCACCTGTTCCCACAAAACTGGCACAGGCAGGCCGCGATCAGGGGAAGCTGGAAGCGATCCCGCCGCAGCCGCGGCATACGCCATGGAAATAGCATTAAATGTGGGCGGGCCATATGTGATTTTTGGCCCACAAAAAGTCATGGATCATATTCCCCCTGAGTTCAGGAGCAGAAGATGACCCCCGCCGACCTCCCCGAACGGAGTTATCCACGCCTGAAGCCCCAGCCGAGTGACAAGGGCAAGAGGGGCGGAAGGGGTGGGTAAGTCAATCACTGCCCGGACACCATGAATCCAGACTTATTGCTGATCCTGCAAATAATCATCTTTTTATGGTTGATTGAGCTTGCCGGGTATGCCGCGCACCGCCTGACCTTCGGTAAAAAGTATGAAAAGGTGATCCATCGGGAAAACAGAAAATTACTGCGCTCCCGAATCCTGACGATTCCGCTTCTTGTCGTGCTTGGATACACCCTTTCTAAACTTCTCTGATTGCCGCGTCATCACCGCATACTGATGACGACAAATTTGCCGCGAATTGTAGGAGACATGAAAAAATGACAAGCTGGCGTGAATTGATACAGCAGGAAATGATTCTTGAAGATGAGTCCTGGGAAGATGTAGAGCACTGCACATTGCAAAACGGAGAACTGGACCGCGACTTCGATTCTTCTTATGGGCAACCAGAAGGCACGCCGTTTACCCTCTGGACTAGAAACAGGGTTTATTTCCCTCTCAATTACGATGGGGAGGAATCAGTGGGGAGTGTGCCTAGAAATCCATGCAATGAGGCAACCGAGCATCTAGGAGGGTGTGGGTAACTCATGACCCGCAAGCTTGCCGGATAACAAAATCACCCTTGATTCATTCAGAATTCAATAAACCACCACAGGAGTTAAAAAAATGAAATTGTTGGATATTAGAGAGCGGCTTTGCTCTGGCGTGGTTGAATACCGCGCCGGACGCATATGGGCTGTAGTAGTGAAAGGCTACTACGGCCAACAGCTAGAAGAGAATTTCTTCGACAATGCCAAGGCGGCTGTCGAAGACCTCTTCGCGGCTGTAGAGCACTACTCTAGCTGAGTAATGCTCTTCGTCGAACCCCGCCCCGAGGTTTGTAACTCAATCGGGGCAACAAACAACCCAAAAGGAAAAAATGAAAATGGCAAAAATGGCATTTATCAGCCGCCACACACCAACAGCTGAACAGACCGCCCTTGCCGCCGAGCAAGGGTTTGATCTGATCCACGTTGGCGACGTGGACGCATTCGCCCCAATGGCATGGGGCGTTGTTGATTCGCACCCCGCCGGACCATTTCAGGCGGTTGCTTGTGTCCACCCCTGGCTGGCTTTAAAGCTGGCAAATCAAGGGTTCGCAGTTGGAGTCTTTGAGAATGCCAATCGTTCGCCTGAAGGCGAAAAACCCCAGTTTTACGCAAAGAAACTCCATCTTATGGAGTCACCGTTTTGCTCGGTGATAGATTGACCCATCATTTAGCCCTTCATATCAGGGGCTAATCAGCCCCTTCCTTTCCATTTGCCCTGACAACTCTGCCAGGGCATTTTTGTTTATCGATTCCAATCCGTCGAACAACTCCCGCTTTGTCACGATTGCGGACCTGTGCCTACATCCGATGGACCGCCTGATCGTTCGTAACGAGATATTCCCCGGCCCGAAATATCCCCGCACTATCCTGTAGACCGCATCATGCTTTTCCTCCCCTACCCCAACCCACCCGCAGCAACGGAATACGAGCAACCGCAGTTCCTCTTGACTCAACCTTCTGCCAAACCTCGCTTTTACGAATTCCCGCGCCACCGGATCATGCAACTGGTCCACCATTCCGATAATCATGGCCGCCTGTCCGTGCCGATCCTGGGCAGTGAGGTTGTCGAGCAGTTCGTTTGCCATACCTGTCGATGCACCTCGCATCGTGTTTATTGCCGCCATCTTGACGATTGGCCGCTCCGAGATGTTATAGGCCCAATGAAGCGCAGATTCGCAGCTGTGGAACATGAATTGCCCTCAGATTTTCAGTTTCTGGATAGCTTTGGCCGACTCTTTGCCGTGAATCTGATAGATCACTTCTGACGCATGTTGAAGCCCTGCGTTGTACATTGCGCGTGCTTCAGCCGCGCTTGCCGCCAGTTCCGATCTACGATCCCACGCTGCCCAGGCAGTGCGTGTGATGGCATATTCGTACTCGATAAAGCTCAACCCCGGAATGCGCTTCAGGTTCAGGTGCCACTCATGGGCGAATTTGCGCCATTCCCTGTCGTGCCGGATGATCAAATCCGGTCCTCCGCCCTGAATTTTGCAACGTACAGCAGCAGGTGATACTCGGTAGGAAGGTTATATGCCGCCAAGAATCGTTTTGGGGCGCTGTGGAAGCCTTCCGGTCCTTGGTGATGGCTATGACACAATGGAGCCGTCATCCACTCGCTACGGAGTCCTGAGCCTTCTGCAATGTGATGTATGGACGGGGGCGTGTGTTTGCCGAAAAATTTCCGGCAGATCACGCACCCCAGGCAACGCAGAATGTCATGGTGACGCTGCTCGTCGCGGGTCATCGGCCCTTCATCCAGTCCATGAACGGTTCTCGCACAAATTGCTGGAAGCGCAGCGCGGCGCCATGGTCGCTGTCCAGATCACGCCTTGATTCGACTTCGCAGGTTTTCCGGATCCACTCCGCCGCCTCTTGTTCGTCCTCTCTCTCTATCCACTCCTGAAAATCCCTGTCCTTGCACCAAATAGCGGCTAGTTTGCAGAGCGGCCCTTGCTGCTTGAGTTCGATGCGCTCGAAATCCAGTCTGAGAGGGGCAAGCGCGATAGGGGTGTCAATATCCGGGAATAATTTGTGGAAATTCGCTTTGAATCGCGGGTCTACGTCTGCCACCACGCGAAGGGTTCCATCCCTCATCATGTGGTACGTCCTGAGAGTCGCGCTGATGCCCTCGGGCAGTTCGTCGCTCACAGTTCCCCCTTCAAATATTTCTGGATCACGTCCGCTGCTTCCGTCCATGACCAGCAATAGGTAACGAACCAGCCCTCTTCTTCAAGCGCGGCCCCGTAGTCCAGCTGCTCTTTCGTTGGCCGGTTGTCACCGTGCTTGAGTTCGATGGATAGCCCGATGTATCGCCCACGACGCACCGGCAGTGTCACGTCGTGTTCGCCCTTCAGCATCCCCGCCGCTTTTGCCTTGCCAGCTTGAGCGGCAGTCAGCTTGACCCCGTTCATGGATCCACGCAGGAGCTTTAACTCTGGATATGTCCGGGAAAATAGCGCACTCCAATTAAACAAAGCACATTGCTGCTGGAACTCGGGTGCCTGGCGGGTTTTGATCATGCCAACTCCAAGCCTTGCGCTTTCTCCCGCATCTTGTACTGCCGCCTGACCTCGGCAATCAGTTCCTTTTCGGCAGCTGCCCCGCACTTCTCTTTGACGCCCTGGTAGTAAGCTTTGCGGCGCTGACGGCTCATGGTCAATACGTGGCGCGCCTCGCATTCTTTTCGGAATTGCTCGGTATAGGTCGGAGAGGTTTTCATTACTGCGCCCTCCCTAGATTCTTGCCTAGCAGGTAATTGTGTAGCGCTTGCTCCGGGTCCCCGATCAGAGTCGCCGTATTTCCGTCAAGGACAATCCTTGTGTACATCTGCCCGTCTTCAACACAAAACCCTGTCACCAAGACATCTGCAAATCCTTTTCCGAACATATCTGTTCGCTCGTCTGCGTTTAGTTTCGAGCAATCTGTGAACTTCATGATTCCTCCTTTTCCGGCTGCCGGAATATGCCCCTGAGCGCGGCGATATGCTTCAGCCCTGAATCCCTGTCCAGGGGTTTTTGCGCCTCGATCCGCGCTTGCTTGTACTCGATCAGGAAAGGGTGATTCGTGTTTCCTGTGAGCTTCAGGAGTTCAGCCTTTGAATCAGGACCGAGCAGGCCAAGGGAATGATCCAGATGGAGCTTGCCTGCCCGGATCGCGTCAGCTATCGGCTGGACCCTGCCTGCCGGATCATGACCAAGGGATACGAACCATGCGGGCTTCAGGTGCTTGTCTCTGGCCTCGTTGACTATGCGCGTATAGGTTTCGCGGAAAGCCATCCGCGCCGCTACGTTATCGCCCTCAGCGAGTAATGGCCTTGCCACCTGCATCGCAGCGGCCATTTCACTAATGATTACAACCGTTTCATCCTCCGGCCTGCTCATCAGAGCCCATGCCTCGTCCGCGCCAGGGAAACCATCCGCAGAGTGAATCCGGTCGATGATCGCAGCCAGCGTCAAACGCCCGGATACTTCCCGCCTGCAACGCTTGAGAGCGGCCTTGAGTTCTTCGAGCGGATATTCCGATAAATCCTCTGCCATCAGTGTTAGCGCCATTGGCTGCAACCTCGTTCCCATGACTTCAGCAGTTGCGCCGATTACCTGTACCGCCGTTTCCAAATCAGAGCGCTGCATTTTTTTCCCTCCTTCTCAGCATTGCGATTGCTTCATTAACCGCGTTCACGTTGGTGGCCGTGTCATCAATCTCGGAAGCACGGCGGGAAGTCATGGTGCGGCCAGTGATCCATTGAGTGCGGAGAGCTTCAGCGTCTGAAACAAGTGCGCCAAGGGTGTGTTGGTTCTGGACGTAATACTTGTTGTTAAGGGAAACGTAGAAGGCGGCAATGTGAGGAGCTTCTTCTCTCCCGACCCGCTTTAGAAAAGTCATCATCTGGCCTCTTGTTTTCCCGGTTTCTATCATTTCGGTTCCATACCGATTGAAATAAGCCGTGTTGTAAGCCGCCCATGCCTCGTTCGTAACAGCCTCAGATTTTTCTTTGGGGGCGCCGGATTTTTTCGGCGCAGACAACTCTGTTGCTTTTTTGTCTGTTAGTTGATCTGTTAAATGATCTGTTACTTGCGTGTAGCCGACTGGGCTACCTTTGCGTGTAGCCTGTTCGGCTACCGATGAATAGCCGACTGGGCTACCTTTGCGTGTAGCCTGTTCGGCTACCGTAGCCGATTGGGCTACGGTAGTTTGTTCGGCTACTTTTGCCTTCCTTGCATCACTTCTTGCCTTATGCTTTTCAGCCATTTCAGAGACTTCTTCGGGTATGGTTATGGTGTATTTCGTTGTTTTGCTGTAACCACCCTTTCCATCCTTGGAAAGCCATCCAAGATCAACAAGTTTCTTTGTGGCCTCGCTTATATTTGAAGGATGCATCCCGCATCGCTCTGAAATGGCTTCCCTGCTGGGGAATGTAAGTCCAGTTACCTTGTTTCTGAATGAAAAGAGAGTAACAAGAACCCGCATTGTTTCGAGAGTTAACCTAGTGTCCATTACGACTTCAGCAGGAACTATTGCGAACGGATGTACTTGCTCATCGTTTTTCATCCCGACACCTCTTCCATTTTGCTGCCTCCTACAAAACCGCCTGCAAGAGCGGTGCCTCGTTGATAGGGTGAGCGCACGTTGGTGGATGAGGCATTTCCACCGTTCGGGCTTGCAGTCCCTAGTGCGCTCATGAGCATTTGCTCGCACGCCTTTCTGCTACTGCCCGTTTCTTGAAAACCATGGCATGCAGATTGGCAATTCTGTTTCCTGGCTCGACCGACGTGGTTTTGTGCTTCCCATGCCTGATCCGCCAGACTGTTGTTCTCGTAAGCCCCGCCGCTTTCGCGATTTCGGCATCGGACAACCCTGCTTTCTCCCGCAGGTCGTCGATATATTTTTTGGGTGGAATTATTGGAATAATCATCGTGTCCAAGATTATGTTGCGTAAAATCACAGATGTCAATAATATCATGCGCGAAAGCATACACGCCACATTTCGCTTGACAAAGTGTTTCGCGCACGAAACAATACGCAGCATGTCCAAGATGCACACAATTTTGCGGAACCTGATGGAGCAGTCAGGCCATAATCCGCACTCGATATTCAAGGAAACAGGCGTGCATCCATCCACGATTTACCGTTTCCTGGGCAATCCTCGCGGAGACCTGAAACCGGATACCGTCCGCTGTATCGCCCGGTTGTACCGGATCACGGAAAGCCAGCTGCGCGGTGACGTTCCCATCGAAGGCATGGAAATGCCGCGCGAGGATTTGACGCTGAAGGAATTGCTGACGCTGGACGAGTACAGACTCATCAACAATATCAAGGCTATGCCCCGCGAAGATCGTGGTATCATCTACAAAATGGCGGAACGGCTGTCCGAGCCGGAAGCCTATTACGAAGATTCACGCGATGAATCTGACCGCCGTCAGACGGATATCTACCCCAATCCGCAACTTAGACTTGGCGAATCCCGTCATCAAAACCAACCAATAAAGCGACGCAGACCCTCCCCTGATGCCTCGGATTATCGAGCGAACCAGCAAAAGCCGCATCAAAGAGCTTGAACATGTCCAGTCACGGGGTAACGACAACACCCCGGCCTCTCAGCACCCGAAAAACCTCATTAGCCTTGTGGTATCAAAAAAACAACAAAACGATCTCCCGGACGGCCTGCGGGAAAGCCTGATCGCATATACCGAACAACTGGCCGAGAATGCAAGAAATGGCACGTTGAAAGGGATAGTGGGCTGTGCGGAATATGAGCATGACTACGAAGCCGGAATGGAAGGCTCGTATTTTCTGAATCCCCGTTCTGCGATCACCCCCCTGGAAATTCTCAAGTGGCGAATCATGCGCCACGTCGAATCCGAAGAATAACCCCCTCTTCTCTTGTCGCGTTCGCGGCAAAAAATTTTGTCCGCAGAGTCGCGCAAAAACATAACAAATAGTTGTTGACATATATGTGCGATTGCGCAACAATCAAACCTCCATATGCAACAACAAACGGAGGGAAAAATGCAGTTCGCATCGATGAATATCCACGGCGTTCAGTCGATCCAGCAAAAGGTAGAGCCGTTGCAATTCGGCGCCGTATTTCTCAACACAACGGAGTTGACGATTACCGGGAAGGACGGGTCCGAATTCAAAGTGGTGTGTTTTTCTGATAAGCCGGTAACAGTGGAAACCATTCAGCCAGACCCGGCAGCGGAAGAGCAACTTCCAGCATAAGAGAGCAGCACGCTTCGAGGGCTCGGCCTCGTTAAAAAGCCTGTAAGGGTATAAGTAACCGCCTTAAGCAAGCTGACAGCCTGGAAAGACAGGCGCACTTTTTCGAGGGATAAATCATGGACTGGATTATCGGGATGCTGATTGGCCTGGCTGTGATGGTTCCAATGTTTATCAAGCTCTGGCGCGCCGATTCCCCGAGGGACAAGGAAGACGACAAGATTCTTCTTGGTGCGCTGGATTAAATGGTTACGCGGTGCTAGGTGCTGGTAGCGGGATCACACCAAAACACGTTCGATTCGTGTCCGCGTTCTTTTCAGGAGAAATGACGATGAGAACGTCAGCAGCAGCATGGGAAAAGTGGTATCGGGAAGCATGGACGCAAAGCATCCCCGCGCCTCTGGACATGACGGACAAGGAAATTATTGACTGGGTTGCCGAGAACGCCGCGCAACTGACCTGGCACAGAGGGACGGATTTGAAAGTGGGCCACTGGACATTGCATAGCGACGATCTTCCGTTTGCGGTAATCGGAAAGACCTTGAGAGAAGCCGTGCAACAGGCAGCGGCACAGCTTGAAGCGAACGATTAACCCCCTCCCAGTTCCCCGGCACTGGACAAAAGCCGGGACCAATTCAGAGGGATGAAGACATGAACGCACCAATCATTCAAGTAAAACCGGACAGAACCAAGTTTATAGGAGGCAGCGATGTTGCTGCGATTCTTGGGGTATCGCGCTGGAAGACTGAGTTCCAGTTGTACCAGGAAAAGATTGGAGCTTTTGTAGAGGAATCGAACAAGGCCCGCGACAAGGTACTTAACCGTGGTAAACGCTGGGAGCCGGTTGTGGTTGAAATGCTTGTGGATGAATTACTTGGACGCGGCCATGAAGTTGAGGTGATTGCCAGGAATGCCCGTTACCACGATCCGGAACATCCCTTTCTTCAATGCGAAATCGACATTGAGTTGATGGTGGACGGCGAGGACATTCCCTCGGAAATCAAGACCGTCCATCCGTTCGCAGCCAAGGATTGGGGAGAGGAAGGAACCGACGAGATTCCAATCTACTACGTCGCCCAGGGGATGCACGGCCTGATGATCAAGCCGCGCAAGAGAATGATCATCGCCGCCCTGATAGGCGCGGATGATCTGAGGATTCACGAAATGGCCCGGGATGATGAACTCATTGCCATGATTCGGGAAAAGGAAATCGCATTCTGGAACCGAGTACAAACAAGGAACCCCCCGGAACCAAAAGAGCCGTCCGATGTGAAATGGTTGTACGCGAAAGACGGCGGGACCGTGGCTGAAGCGGACGACGAGCTTGTTCTTGTCTGCCAGGAATTAAAGGACCGGAAAGCCCAGGCCCGGATGCTTGAGAAGGAAATAGAAACACTGGAAACGACACTGAAAGCCCGGATGGGAGAAGCTGCAACCCTGCTTTACCGGGACCGACCTATTGCAACATGGAAGACCCAGGCCACGACGCGATTAGACGTTAAAGCCATCGAAGAAACACACCCCGAGATAGTTTCAGCATTCCGCAAAACCAAAGAGTACAGAGTCCTGAGACTCAGATAAGGAGATAAAAAAGATGAGCGCCACCGCACTGAAAGCCGCAGTAAACGGCGAATCGAAGAAACCAAAGAACTTCCCGGCAATGCTTGAGCAATTCAAGAATGAGATTGCACGCGCACTGCCCCGCCACTTGAGCCCGGATCGGATGTCTCGGATTGCCCTCACCGCTTTCCGACGCACCCCAAAGCTCGCGGAATGCGATCCGCGCAGCGTGTTTGCCGCAGTCATCCAGGCAAGCCAGCTTGGATTGGAGCCGGACACCCTCGGTCGATCATATCTGATTCCCTATGAGAAAAAGAAAAACATCAACGGAGAGTGGAAGGTTGTCGATGTCGAATGCCAGTTTGTTCCAGGTTGGAAAGGACTGGTTGACCTGACTAACCGTTCAGGCAATGCCACCACATGGACGGGAGCCGTGTTCGAAGGCGACGAGTTCGACTATGCCCTTGGGGACCGGCCTTTCGTGAGCCACAAACCCGGGGAGGAATTCGACGTTGACCGCTTGACCCACGTTTACGCCATAGGTCGCGTCAAGGGCGCGGAATGGCCGGTTATCGAAGTGTGGACCATAGGCCGCGTGAAGAAGCACCTTGCGCGTTACAACAAGGTCGGCAAGCGCCATTACGCCCATGAAAACATGGAAATGTACGCTCGTAAGGTTGTGCTCCTGCAAGTGCTTAAATACATGCCTGCCAGCGCGGAAATGGCCGCAGCCATAGCCCTGAATGATGCGGCGGAAATTGGTAGCCAGAACTTGACCGTCAAGGACGCCATAGAAGGAACCTGGGCGCCCGTGCCGGAAGAGGAAACCAAATCTGTTGACACCGAAACCGGAGAAATACAAGAACAGGTTTCGTCGGACTGGGAACCCACGCCCGAAGAGAAAGAAGCAATCCGTCAGCGTGAAATCAACGAATCGAAAGGAGAATGATTATGGCCTCACTGAACAGATGGAGCGGTATCGGCAACCTCACGAAAGACCCTGAAACTCGCTACATGCCCAATGGCGACGCGGTAACAAACGTGTCAATCGCCTGCAACGAAACCTGGAAGGACAAGAATGGCGAGAAAAAGGAGCGTGTCGAGTACGTCAACCTCACGTTCTTTCGCAAGCTGGCCGAAGCGGTCGGAGAGCATCTTAAAAAAGGCGAGTCCATATTTGTCGAGGGTGCGCTCAGAACCGAGAAATACACGGATAAGTCCGGGGTCGAAAAGTACGCGACAAAGGTAGTTGTGGACAAGATGCAAATGCTTGGCAGCAAGCAAAAGAGCGCCAGCCAGGGCAAGACTGCCGCGAAATCGGCAGAGAATTCGCTGGATGACGACATCCCTTTCTAAAATATATTTTATTCTTCCCGGCAGGCGTTTGCTTGCCGGGATTGGAGGGCAACATGAAAACATTCTTAAACCTGATGTACGTTTTCTCCTTCATTTGCCTGTTGGCGATCCTGGGTAATCGCAATGCCGAGGTTAACCGGTGGATTTATGAGCAGGAGATGGCCCGGCAGATCATGCTGTCGGAAGAAGCAGCCATGGAAATGGATATACCCATCGAGATAGAGAGGGTTTCGTTGTGACCGAGCACGTTCATATCGTTCGGAAACGCAAGCCAGGCGAACCGATTCCATCCTATTCGACCGCGGCGCTTCTATATGGGGTGACTTTTCCCGCTCCGCTACCACAGATATCCGAGCCAACAGGCCCGGAACCAAAAACGCCAAAAGCAGCAATGTCATGGCGCCGATGCGAGAAGAATCATGACCGTATCGCCGAGATGATCAAAAACGGACTGTCGAATCAGATCATCGGAACACAAATTGGAGTATCGAGGAAGATGGCGCAGATCTACATCTCTAATGACGAGGAATTGAAACAACTCTCGGACGAAAGAGCGACGCGGGTACGGATGTCGAACATGCGCCCCAGGAGTACCAAGCAGACGGACAAAGATTTTGCGACGCGGTACGGGATCATGCCGCGCCGTCTTGTGGAAATGCACGACCAGGGCGCCTCTTACGCTCAGATTGCGCAGAAAGTCGGGATCAATCGTTACACGATCCGCCGGAAGGTGCTGGAATGCCGCGAAAGTACCGAATCCTGACAAAAGAGGAAAAAGCCGAATTCTCACGGCTTTATCCCTGCACGAGCAACGATGAGCTATCGCATCGCTTCGGCCTGACGCTCAAGCAGCTGGCGTTGGTAGCATGGAGAATGGGGGTCAAGAAAGATTCTGGCGCAATTATCAGAAGAGATGATCAGAAGCCTGCGAATACTCTCAGAGTTGGCGCGGTGCAACTACGCAAGAACGGGTACCTGTGGGTCAAGCACGGTGAGCCGCGCAAATGGATGCAGTTGCATATCAGGAATTGGGAAGAGGCGAACGGACCGGTCCCGCCTGGCATGGCACTCAAATTCAAGGACGGTGATCGCACAAACTGTGCGATAAATAATCTTGCACTGATCCACCGATCTGAGTTGCTGACGCAGAATTCGATTCACAATCTGCCCGAAGAAATAAAGGAACTGATTCATCTTCGGATCAGGATCGTCAAACATATAAACAGAAGGGAGAAAAACAGTGGCACGTGAAAAATATACCAGCGAATCGTTGCGTCAACGGCTTGGAGAGACCATCGAGGGGTTGCTGGACAAGGAAAATCCGATTGAGCTTGATCGCGCAAAAGCCATTGCGGACGTAGCTCAGGTCATGATCAACGTTGCGAAAGTGGAGATAGACCACATGCGCGTGACAGGCGGCCGTGGATCTGGTTTTATCGTTGAGCAGAAGCCTGAAGCATCCGAAGAAGCCGGAGGTATCGAGGAAACGCGAACCGGAACCATCTCCCGCCCAGCCCCCGGTGTGTTGATGCATAAAATGCGGCAGTAACGGGGGAGACATGAAAGTTGCCGGTTGTATTGTGAATTATGTATTATCATTCATAAGATCAATAATGAGGCAATATTTCCTGGATCATCATGGCAGAGCACCCCGGCAAGAAAGAGATAATTCACAAAAAAAGACGAGTGTTCGCCAGAAACCTGCGGCAAGCCCGAACCGAAGCCGGGCTTACTCAGGAAGACGTGGTTAAACTTACCGGTCTCACGCAATCATTCCTGTCACGCATCGAAACAGCAAAAAGCAACATCAGCCTGGATAACGCAATTGTCCTTGCGGAAGTAGTCCGGCAACCGCTCTGCAAGCTTCTCACCCCCAAAGAATAGCGTCTGAAATTGGCAATTTTTGCTTGAATTATTCTCTGGAATATGTATTATCATACATAATATGTGCTATGATACATATATGCATTAAGGAAATTCAAAAGGATACGCGGCAAAAATGGATTCCAAATCAACGGGCGGTCTCGGCAAGCTGAACCTTGACATGGGGCCGGTCATCAAGGGCTTGCTGGATGATCCTGCGGTGATCGAAATTATGCTGAATGAAGATGGAATTCTGTGGGCGGAGAGTTTCGGTGCGCCAGCAAAAGAGGCAGGTTCCATGGATGCGTGGAGGGCAAAGGCATTTATCGGAACTGTCGCGGTAATGACCGGAACGGTTATAAATGACTTGAAGCCCACCCTTTCGTGCGAATTGCCGATTGATGGTTCGAGGTTTCAGGCAGCGATTCCGCCGGTATCGGCCGCACCTGTGTTTTCGATTCGGAAGCACATGATTCAACCGCTATCCTTGGCTGATTACATTACTCAGGGTGTCATGAGCAAGTTTCAGCGCGAGGCGATAGAGCAAGCTGTGTTTGATCCGAATGACGCTCACAAACCGAAGAAAAACATTCTTATTGCTGGCGGCACTGGAAGCGGCAAAACGACTTTGGCGAATGCGGTCATAGGGCATATCTCGGAGGCCACGCCATCTGACAGGCTGATGATTCTGGAGGACACGAGGGAAATCAGGTGCCGCTCCAAGAATCACGTGTCTTTAAAGGCAATTAAGGGCGTGATCGATCTTGATGAGTTGCTGACGGACACACTGAGATATAACCCGGACAGGATCATTGTCGGAGAAGTGCGCGATCCGAAGCCCACGTTGACGATGCTCATGGCCTGGAATACGGGGCACCCCGGGGGGGTTGCGACGATTCACGCAAATTCGGCCATTGATGCTTTGATGCGAGTTGAAAAACTGGTATCCGTGGTTAGTTCATCCTCCCAAAAAGATTTGGTGGCGAGTGTTATCGATACGATTATCTTCGTTGCGCGGGTGGCAGGGAAGCCCTCGGTACGGGAGGTCGTGAATGTGAAAGGGCACAGCAACGGACATTATTTGATCGAGGAAGCGGGGGTTAAGTGGACAAGTTAATTTTTATGGTCGATTTCATCGGGACATTGGAGCCTGCGACCTGGGTCAACGACAAGGGCATGAAGTCATGGTTGTGGGGTGTTTTGTTGTTCCTGGGTTTCATCTTCATGCGCGACGGTATCAAGCGAGGGCTTCTTACTCTGATCAGGTACGGCTTGACCGTCTTGACGGTGGCTTTTGCAGTGTTTTCCTTACTATAAACAGGAGCGTTTTTCATGAAAATTTTTACTCAAAGATGGTTCTTTCTGGCTCTTCCGCTTCTACTTGCCGTATCCGATGCGTCGGCCTTCATCAACAACGCGAGAACCGGCTTGCCGGGGGAAGGAGCGATTGACACGTTCATTCGCTTCGCAACCGGCCCGTTCGCGCTGGGCCTTGGCGTATGCGCGATTCTGTATCTTGGGTATCAGTGGATCACCGGGAACCTTGGAAACCTGACAACAGGCGCTATCACGATCCTGTCCGGTATCGGTCTGTTCATTGCCGCCCCCCAGGTGATGACGCTTCTTTTCGGTGGTGCTGTTATTTCTCCCGAAGAAATTGAAGTGATTGCCGCCACCCTCCGCCCATGAGCCTGCGTAAAACAAACATGTACAAATCCTTGACCAGGGTACAACTGCTGCTTGGCTGTGACAGGGATACCGTCATCTTTGTTGGCCTTATCTCTATCTTCATAGGGTTGATGGTCAAGCAGCCAATGGGTGTTGGCTTGGGGGCGCTCTTTTTCCTTGTGGTGATTTTCCTGCTTCGCCGCGCCACGAAACGTGACCCGATGATCAAGGAAGTCTATTTTCGCCACATCGCATATAAGGATCACTATCCGGCTACCTCCGTGCTACACAGGACGAAAAAAGGGAAAGAGGAATATTGATGATGCTGTTTTCTCGGAAGAAAGAAGAAGCGGGCTTCTCTGATCTGCTGAATTATGCCGTGCCTATTGATGAAGGGATCGTGCTGTGCAAGGACGGCTCCCTTTTGGCTGGCTTCTACTTTCAGGGAAATGATCCAGACAGTTCCTCGGACGAGGACAAGAATTATCTAACGGCAATGGTCAACAACTACCTGCACCGCTTCGGCACTGGCTGGGCAGTCTGGATAGACGCAATCAGAGTAACGTCACCAAACTACCCCGACCCGTCCGAGTGCTACTTTCCTGACCCTGTCTCCGCACTTATCGATGCCGAACGCAGGGAGATGTTCGGATCGATTGGCGCCTGCTTTGAAACAGAATACGCAATAGTTTTCAACTATCGCCCCCCATCCAGTTCGGCAACGAGATTCGCCGCCTTGTTTCATTCCGGTGGGGGGCATGAGGGAGAGAACGCCTACCTTAATACATCTCTTGAAGAGTTCAAGCAGAAAATAAATACGTTCTATCAAGGATTGCGAAACGAACTGTTGCTTCACCGGATGGGGAAAATAACGGTATCCGTGGGCAATGACTCCTACGTGAGCGACGAACTGGTAAACCACCTGAGCCGCTGCCTGACAGGCAAGGAAATAAAGGTTCGCCTTCCCGGTTGCCCGATGTACATGGATACGTGGATCGGGAATGAGGATCTCTGGATCGGAGATACCCCGAAGCTTGGGAAAAAATACATAGCGGCCGTCACCATTACCGGCTTGCCATCTGCATCCGCGCCCGGCGTTCTGGCGCTGTTCGAGCATTTGCCGCTTGAATATCGCTGGTCTACGCGCTTTATCTTTCTCGATCAGCAGACAAGCCTTGCGGTCATGGACAAGCGTTTCAAACACTGGAACCAATGGGCCAAAGGAGATGTTTTTTCGCAGTCGAGCCGCGCAAGGGGCGGAGAAGGCCGCGATGACCTGGACGCTCAGGCCATGAGCCTTGATACAGCGCAAGCAATCAAGGACATGAAAAGCGGCGAAATATCCGGGGGCTACTATACATCGGTGATCATTCTGATGAATGAGGATCGAGGGTATCTCTCTCGTGTTGCCGATTACGTTCATGCACAGGTGGAGTCCATCGGGTTTCACGCCATGATAGAGACGGAGAACGCCGCCGAAGCTTGGCGCGGGAGCCTGCCCGGACACATGCGGGAAAACGTTCGCCAGCCATTCATCAATTCGATGAACCTGGCGGATTTAATGCCACTGTCCAGCATGTGGCCCGGACTGAAGTCGAGTCCATGCTCCTTCTTCCCCGAGAATTCGCCTCCGCTGATGTACGCAATTGCTTCTGGCAGCACCCCATTCAGGGTGAACACCCACGTCGAAGACGTGGGCCACGGTGTCGTGCTTGGCCCCACGGGTGCTGGCAAGTCCACGTTGTTTGGCATGTTTGCCGCTCAATTCCTGAGATATGCATCCAAGCCCCGGCCCGATGGAACAGTGGAACACGCAAACGTTGTCTGTTTCGACAAGCGCTATTCCATGTATGCAATGTGCACGGCGACAGGAGGCAATCATTACGACATCGGCGCAGACGGTTCTGACTTGCAGCTTGCTCCGCTGGCGGAGATAGATGCGGCTTCAGACAGGCTGTGGGCTTCAGAATGGCTGGAACTGTGCTTTGAGTTGCAGACAGGACACCCCATGACCGTGCGCCAGAGAGGCTTGGTTAGCGAAGCGCTGGCACTGATGAGTCGCGCCCCGAAAGAAACCCGCAGCATTGAGTCATTCCTTTACACAGTGCAAGACAGCGGCATTCACGACGCGATGAAAGGCTATGCAAACCCAGGTGGCGGGTTGGGAACCCTCCTGAACGGGACCCATGACGTGCTGAGTGAGTCTCACCTGATTGTGTACGAGATTGACACCCTGATGAGCCTCGGGCCAAAGAATGCGGTTCCGGTTCTCTCGTACTTGTTCCGTCGCACCGAAAAAAGACTCAAAGGTCAGCCGACGATCATCTTGATGGACGAAGCATGGGTCATGTTCACAACCGAGGTTGCCCGGGAAAATCTCCGCAAATGGTTCAAGGAGCTTCGGAAGCTCAACGCCGGATTATGGCTTGCCACGCAAAGCCTGTCCGATCTTTCCCATTCAGGGCTGCTCGATGTGATTCTTGAGAACTGTCCGACAAAGATTTTCTTGCCGAACAAGGAAGCTGATTCCAGGGGGTCTGGCGAAAATCCCGGCCCGGCTGATCTGTATGAAAAGTTCGGCTTGAGCCAAGGGGAAATCATGAATCTCAAGCGGGCGCAATACAAGCGGCAGTATTACTACCGTTCTCCGCTTGGTCGTCGGATGTTCGATTTGAAACTGGGCGACGTTGCCTTGAGTTTCGCGGGCGTGAGCGGGATCGATGATGTAAACCTGGTTCGGGAATTCGAGAAGAAGCACGGGGCGAACTGGCCGCTTCACTGGATGAAAAGCAGAGGGGTTGATTATGAAAAATATGTACGGTAAGCGTATTGTTGTCTTGGTTCTGGTGTGGGTGTTGTCTGCAACTCCGGCGAGAGCCTTTTTCGGGATGGGGGATATTGTCAACGATCCACTTCACATGGGTCAGACCGTGGCCGCTGAAGTAGCGAGGGCAGCGGACGCGGCACGTCAGATTCAGCTTGAAATATCTCAGTATGAAAGGATGGTTCGTGATGCCGTCTCATTGGCTGATCCGGTATTCAAGCCTGTAGGCGACTCTTTCAGATCCCTGTATTCGCTCTATATGCAGGGGCAGAGTCTCCGCTACCGCTTGGAGAACGTGGATTCCATGTTTTATACGATGAACCCCACCTATTACACCTATCTGTCCACGATGGGGCAAGGCCGCCCGACAAAAGAAGCCATGCGCGAGCGGTATGAGCAATGGTCGAACAAGGGGTACGAGAACACCAAAAGCGCATTGCAAATGGCCGGGATGGTAGTCAATCGTTCCGATACTGAAGAGCAGATGCTCCGGCGACTGATAGCGCAGTCGAACAATGCAGGCGGTCATCTTGAAGCGATGCAAGCCGGGAATCAGATCGCGGGGAATCTATCCCGCCAGATGGAGGGACTGAGCCAGATCGCCGCACAAAACCTTCGTTTACAAGCAGAGTTCATGGCCTATCAGGTCGAACGGCAAACCCATGCCGACGCATTCAGCACGTACTACAGACAAGCCCCCGTTCAGGCGGGCAGCAGGAGAGGGCTCTAATGTTAACGATTAAATATCTGTGGCTTTACATGCTTATTCTTTTATCCGGTGCTGGCGGATTTGGCGCGGCATACATGGCGCTTCCGTCAGACCATGCCGCCCTTGAGCGCCAACTCCTGGAAGCGAAGATCGAGATAGAAGAACTGAAGAGGCACTGTGCGCCGGTCATGAACCAAGCGCCGATCAAGGAAGGCCGCAGGAGAGGGCTTTGATCATGCGCCTGTTTTTATTTATGGCATTGCTGCTTGCTGTCCCGGCGGGAGCCGCTGACCTGACGAATCCAGATGATTCCTACATGGATTTGCTGGTTCTGGTTCGGGACAGCGCAAACCGATGGAGTATGGCGCTCAGGGATTACGCGACGTGGCTGTTTTGGAGCTTGGCGACAATCCAGCTTGTCTTGACGATGGCCCCAATGGTTGCCAGACAAGCCCCCGGCCCGGATATTTTTGTCGAGTTCCTGCTTTTCCTGATGAGGACTATCTTCTTTTTCTCGGTACTTACTTACTCCGTGGTGTGGGGGCAGGCAGTAATAGACAGCTTCCGTATTGCAGGCGGAAGGGCAGCTGGAACGAATTACATGCTGGAACCGGGACACATGTTCGAGCTTGCAGTCAGGTTCGCGGATACCGTTTCAAGCGTGAGCACAATCAACCCCGTTGAGGGAATCGGGATTGTGTTTTCATCGATTGTCATTCTCGTTTCGTTCACCTATATCGCCGCCTTGATGGGAGTGGCACTTCTTGAATCATATTTCGTCGTGAATGCCGCCGTTCTGTTCCTGGGCTTTGGTGGTGCTCAGTTCACGCGGGAATATGCATCGGCATTTATCAAATACAGCATTGCTGTCGGCGCGGAATTGTTTGTGCTGACGCTCATAGTTGGTCTTATCACGCATTCGGCCACGGAGTGGCAGGCTGCTTACCGGCATAACAATACGTCCACGCTGGTGCTCGTGGGCTTGGCTTTCCTGCTCTGTATCTTTACTCACAAGATCGTGAACGTTGTCCAGAGCCTGATCCTCGGCGTTTCTTCGGGCGGCAGTGGTGCTGTTATGGGCGGCATGGCAATGGCGGGCATGGCATTTGGCGCAGCGGCGAGCGCCGCCATTTCATCAAAGCTTGCCTCGTCTTCAATGTTTGGCGGTGCTGGCGGCGACGGTGGCGGGATAGCTAGCGCAATCAGTTCCAGTTTGTCCGGTGGAGGTGGCTCGTCTTCCGGTTTTTCCAGCGGTGGAGGAACCCCGCCATCACCCCCCTCCTCTCCATCAGGTTCAGGTGGTGGCAGCGGAGCGTCGCCAGTGGGATCACGCGGTGGTGGCGGCGGCATGTCGGGTGCAGCACCGAGTCCCAGCCCAATGGCGAAGGCCATGGGTGTCGCACACACAGCAACCGCAGCAGCTGCAAAGTCGACCGCCTTTATCAGTGAGTTGGCAGTGCCAGGCATGAGTGGGGCGACGAATTATTCAATGGGGCCATCTCCTGTACCGCCAGATTTGGGCGGCACAGTGTCTTCCCATGAAGCACCAAGCCCACCGGAGACGCCAGCAAACATCATCCGTCCAGATGAGACCGAAAATCCAACTGACAGCAGGGACAAAAAATGAAGAAGGAAGAAACAGCAAAGGGAAAGCCGAACAGCGTGTATCTGGCTGGCCGGATTGAGTGGGAAGACCGCCACTTCAATCTGCTTCAGGCTCTGCATACGTGGCGCCTGGTGGCTGTGGGAGCTATTACAGTAGCGGCCTTAAGTTCGGGAGGATTGGCTTATGTGTCGTCTCAGCACAAGGTTGTCCCGTTTCTTGTCGAGTTCGATCAGTATTCCGAGCCAGTACGAATTATCCGCGCTGAAACTCCCAATGAGCCAACGACGAACCAGATTCGAGCAGCCATTCGCACATGGCTGATGGGTGTCCGCGCTGTATATGCGGACCCTCAAGCGCAAAAAGAAATGCTTGAGCAAAGCTACATGATGACCCTGCCATCCAGTGCCGCATATGGATCGCTTCACGAGTACCACTCTGCGAACAATCCCTACGTGATTTCAGAGAGGTTCACGATTGAAGTGGCGGTCAATTCAGTAACAAGAATAAGCCAGGATACATGGCGAGTTGAATGGACGGAAGTAAAGAAGTCGCAATCAGGAAGTGTCGAGAGCAAGGAGCAATGGCAAGCCGCCGTAGGAACGGTGATTTCCGCGCCATCAACAGAAGAGCAGATTATGAAAAATCCCGTTGGGGTTTTCGTGAAAACCCTTGATTGGTCAAAAAGACTTTAACAAACGAGGCAATGATGAACACCACCACAAAATTTATTGGGGCGCTTTCATTGCTCCCTCTTCTCGTCAGTCAGGCAGTCCACGCGCAGATGGTCCCTGCCATCGAGCCGGTTGCGTATGAAGCGGACGTGATGACAGGCGTGTTGATGGACTTGCCCGTCACTCTGACCGGTGCCGAACAAGAAGCCTTGAAGCATGTCAGGAGATGGAGGAACAATCCGGACAAGCCGGCGCCGGCAGAAGACGGCGGGGTTGTATATACCTTTGGCGCCACCCTTCCAACTATCCTCTGCGCCCCCGGCAAAGTGTGCGCTATCTGGTTGGAGCCTGGGGAAACCATAGTGAAGAATGGTCTGCATGTCGGTGATCCAAAACGTGTGATTCTTGATTTGTCAAAGATGGGTAACAGGGATGTGATCGTCGTGAAGATCACGCAAACCGGCATTACATCCAACATCATCATCAACACAGACCGGAGGAGCTATACGATCCAGGCCAAAGGAACAAAGAACGAATACATCCCGTATATCGAGTTCGTCTACCCGGAGAATATGAATCGTGTACTGGATAAGTATCACGCAGCCATAGCGACTGGCGAGCGCAATAAAATCCTGCCGAACGGCCAGCGCCTGGACAAACTTGATTTTAATTACCGCATCAGTGGCGACAACCCGCGATGGAAGCCGATCAGGGTTTATTCCGATGGTCGGCAAATGACCATCCAATTCCCGTCTGCTCATTTCGAGCACGGGGCGCCGGCTCTTGCCGGTCTCGGAGATCCCGGAGGGGTTTTCTCAGATCCTTCTTACGAGGTCGTGAACTATCGGCCCGGCCCTGACGGTGATACCTACATAGTTGACAAGCTGCTGGATCATGCCGTGCTGGTTTCTGGCGCAGGAAAGAATCAGGTGCGAGTCGATATTGAATATATTGGGGGAAACGGAAAATGAAGAAGACGATTCTTGCAGCTGCGATCATGATGCAGTTTGGCGGCTGCGCCGTGCTACAGGAGTTTCAGCGCGGCCAGGATTCCTCCTATGTCGAGGCTGGAATAAGCACCTACGAGACAGAGAAAATCGCTGTCGATCTTTCCGTCTTTCTTTCCCGGCAGTTTCCCCCCGCGAAGACCATCCTTGCATTCAAGCCGGAGTTGACCCTGTTCCAGGAAATACTCCTTGACGAGCTTTCGCGCAAAGGATACGGCATTGCTACGGGAGAGGCCCCGGCTGATGCGATCCCGATCAAATACTACGTGACCGTTCTTGGCAACGGCATTCTGGTTCGAGTCAAGTATCAAGGCCAGGTTGCGAGCCGGTATCACGCTCGCACGGAGAACGGATTGTCATCTGGAAGCGTTGCCATCCGTGGAGCGTTGAAATGATGACATCTCCTGATTACCTGGATTCTTCCGCGCCGGAAATGAAGCGGGTAAACCGCCGTCCGCTAATTCTTGGGGTGATTTTATTCATTCTCGCTGGCATGCTGATGACGCTTGGAGTTTTTCAGAGAATGGATGGCCCGTTCGCCGAACGAAAGGAAAAGGAAGAAGACCGCCCGGAAGTCATCAGGTCAGCAATTCCGCCGGTCAAGCATGAGGACATTCCAAAGGCTCCTCCTGTTGCTGCTCCCTATGTCTCGCCTCCTTCTGCGGCAGGCCCCCAACCTATCCCTGAGCGTATGAAACAGTGGATGGAGTTGGAGAGGTCCGCACGTGAAGCCCCATCCGCCGTGCAGGTTTCTGGCAGCATTCACAGTCAGCAGACGCCGCCAACGGAGCGGCCGCGTGATGCGGAAGGAAAAGACGATTCAACACAAGATCACAAGCAGGCGTTTCTTGCGGCAGCAACAACGGAACCAAGGTATTCAAGTCATTCCAGGATGGACCCGATAGCGCCGGGCATGGAGCTTACGCGCGGCAGTGTTATACCAGGGGTAATGATTCAGAGAACAACCTCTGATCTGCCGGGACAGTTGAGGGCGCAGGTGGCTGAGAATGTGTATGACAGTTCCACCGGTCGGAACCTGCTTATACCGGCAGGCGCGAAACTGCATGGAATATACGACAGCATGGTCTCTTTCGGTCAGGACCGACTGCTCATCGCATGGCAGGAAATAGAGTTTCCTGATGGATCGTTCCTTCTGCTCGATCGCATGCCTGGTTCGGATGCTAGTGGAGCCGCCGGAGTGTCAGGCCATGTTAATAACCATTACTGGCGCATAGCTGGCAGCGCGGTTCTGTTGTCCCTGTTCTCGGCTGCCAGTCAACTGACCCAGCCGCGAGGAGCAAGCGTTTATGGAGGTTACAATGCACAGCAGATTCTTGCTGCATCGATGGGGCGGGAAATCAGCATGACAGGAAGGATGTTCCTGCAAAGAGAGTTGAACATTCAGCCTACGATTGAGATTCCCTTTGGCACGAAATTCAACGTTGCGGTATCTCAAGCAATAGTGTTTGATCGGGTATGGCAGCGGTAAAACCGTGCATCAAGAAGAGGTAAGGATAAACAGACGCTTTCGCTAGTTACCCACAGCAATATCCACGTTATTCCTGAGTAACTTTTGGCCGCCGTTTGGAGAACTCCACGGCGGTTTTTGCTGTGTGTGGCACGTACCGTTGGACGTATCCGTTAGTAAAGCCCCGACTGAAGCTTCCTGTGTTGTAGGCAGATAAAGCCGCCCTCAGCGCGGCCTGTTCGTTACGGTGTAACGGCAGCGCCCGCATATAATTCTCTTCCAGGATTCGTGCTCCCGCTGCCATGTTCTTGCATGGATTGAACATATCCTCCACGGAATACCCTAATCGTGCCAGATTGACGCTGTTGATCTGCATAAGCCCGAGGTCAACCGTATATCCGGCAGAAATGGCTTTTTTTGCCCCTCTCACAGCCTCGTCAGTCAATTCAAATTTTTTGGGCAAGGGGTAGGCCACCCCGTTCTTTTTGTTTACATTCACCGCCAGCGGATCACCCGCGCTTTCCACCTGTATGATTGCCTGGATGGTGGATGAATGAACGTTTGGAGCGCAGGCTTCAATCAGTGCCAAGTCAATCATTTTTCAAAGCCTCTGGTCATATTTGATGTGTCTCCCGACACAAGGATCGGTTTCGCTTCTCCCTTGATCCTGGATATGGGAACTGGCCCAAAATAGCGACTGTCGTAGCTATCCTGGTCGTAGGTCGAGAATGTCCAGACCTCATTCGGATTGACGCGGTATTCACCAGCCGGGAATGCAATCTCGGGTGATGCCTTGGTATTCGGTATTTCAACGCCATTGACAAGAACGTTCCCGTTTTTCCGGAGCGTTACCATGTCGCCCGGTAAGGCGCCCACCGGTTTGATGAACTCTATTGATCCATTGCCTTCGCAGCTGCCACGCAGCGTCGGCCGCATGGATACGAGAGTCTTGATAATCGGGTTAGCTGGCGGGCAGAAGGCTATGAGCGCTCCTCGTTCGATCCTGTCGAGTTTTTGCTTGTGCCATATTCCGACAGGAGCAGAGCCGCTTGTGTTGACCCCGATCCCCGCTTCCTTCGCGACATGGATCAGCACAACCATGGCCGCGATGAATCCAAAGACAACCAGCAATTTCTTTGCATTGTTCATGCGACTTTGAACACTCTTTTTTTGTCGGCGGTTCTTATCGTGTCCGATTTGGAAGGAGGAATGATTTTCGATCGCTTTGAGAATACCGGATCAAGGAAGTAGAGAATCTGCCGCCCCCGGATAACCGGATGCCCCGCGACGAACACAAGCATCTCTCCCGCTTCCAGTATGTTTCCGTTCCGGTCCTTCACGGCGGCAGGCAACCGGGCTATTTCGTCCGGAGTCATCAATGGACGCTGTACCTCCTGATAACTGCGGGAAACCTGTTCGAGTACCGCCCCGAACCGTTTGCCTGAAGTGGACACTTGTTCCTTGATGACGGTCGACTGTCCCGTCATTTTCGATAGCCATTCCGCTGTCTCCTGCTTGGTCGGAGCGTATGCCGCCCGAACATGGCAGTTCGAGATAATGCTTTCGTAAATGGTGTATGCGTGGTAAAGCTGTTGCACATCCTGAGTGATGAGATACGCTTTCATGCCGTAGCCTGCGATATAGGCCAGCGCGCTTTGTAGAACTTCCAGTTTGCCCAATGTCGGGAACTCGTCGAGCATGAGCAGCAGCCGGTGCTTGTACGTGGGTTTCGATCTGCCGTCCTCGAATTCCATCTGCCCGGACAGCCCGAGCAATATCCGCGAGAGCAGGAGCCGCGCCAGCGGACGCATGCGATCCTTGTCCTGAAAGGTCGTGATGAAGTACAGGGATACCGGCTGGCCGTGGTTCATCAGGTCGGCTACCCGGAAATCGTTGCGTGACGTGTTCTCGCCCACAATGGGATCACGGTAGAGCGCCAAGGCATTGTGCGCGGTGGAAATGATGCTTGCCAGTTCCTTCGATGCCGTTTCGCGGAACCTCCTGCCGGTGGCGCGAATGTTCAGTTGCGCTTCACGCGCCGCCGTGTCATTGCCAAGGGTGACGGCTTCCATTTCTTCAAACAGTGCCGCCAGCTGCCGTTCCGTATCCTCGTTTTCATCGACCGGCGCGGCAAAGTCACCCACGCCAGAGAGCATCATGGCGCAGTCCTGAAGGGATGGCGCGCGCCCCACGGTTTCGGCCTTGTAGAGCGCATGAGTGATCACGCCCACGAGCAGATCATGCGCCGCCGTGCGCCAGTGGCTTCCTGAGATTCCTTTTCCATCGTCGTCTATGACCATGAGCGCGATACTTTGAGCATCCCCTATCTGGTAGCGTGTCCCGAACCGGATTTCCCCCAGCGGATTCCATGAGCAGCTTATTTCTGGCTGCGCGGGATCGAAGCGCAGGATCACGTTACCGCTCTTTTGCCTCCACCCGGAAGTCGTCGCGTAGTTTTCCCCCTTCGGGTCAAGGACAAATACGCTTTCCGGCCATGAAAGCAATGTCGGAATGACAAGCCCCACACCTTTCCCCGAGCGAGTCGGCGCAATGGCGCAAACGTGTTCCGGCCCATCGTGGCGAAGGTAATGCGTCTTGCCGTCCATGTCGTAGCCACCAACATAGACTCCCTTGCCCGCATCCAGCAGTCCAGTTCCACCAACCTCTTCGGCCGTGGCGAAATGAGCCGTGCCGTGGATGCCGTGATGTTTCCGGCTGGATCGAGCAATGAAACCAAATACAAGGCTTCCAGTAATAAGAGCGAAGATCACTCCCGCCAAAAACATCAAAAAGACGTTCTGGAAAACTTCCGTTGCCTGATTGTGATATCGGAGAGACCATCCCCACCAGGCAAACGGGTTATAGAACTGCCCGGACAGCGGCCCCCCGAGCGCAGGGTGATAGGCAAATTTCTCGGCAACATACTGAGTACAGTACGAGCTTACAGAAACAATCATCAGTCCCATAATCCCGGCGGAAATCATCCTGGCCTTCACGGGTGAAACGTTCTTGCTCATAGCTCCATTCCTTTTGATCTGTCGCGCGTCCTTGGCTTCATAGATGCCTGCCTTATTTGCTCCATTCCTTTATCCGAGAATCGAACCTTAAGTCCTTGTGCGCCAGCCAGCATCGCCACTTCCCGCTTGAATGTCTCTTGCCCTTCCACGATTAGCGCTTTCCCCGTGAACCGCTTCGATGCAAGTTCCAATGCAATCTCGGCTGCTCCCCGTGTCGTCCGCAGAGATTGAATCTGGTTTGCCCGGTCGATTACCACGCCGCCATCGTTTGCCCGGTATGTGGCGTGTCCGTGCCGGTTGATGATGGCGTCTTTCAGTATTTCGGTTGCCGCCTTGCCTTCGGCGGTCAAGGTGTCGCCCACCTGTTCCTTGCGCACCCTATGCCGCAGCACTTCGAGTGCTTCCGTGTTGCCTGCCTGCGCCTGAATGGACAGCCATTGCAGCCATGAACCCGTGGCCGTTGCAGCTACAAGATTCTGGCGTTTCCGGTTCATGGCGCTACGGTTGTTGTTCCGGGCCACGGTCGTTTGCAACCGGATCATCTTGAGCGCAGTGCGTCTTGCTGCCCCTTTCATGGTTGCCTTGACAAGCATTCGCTGTGCGATGCGCCAACGTTGAAGTTGGGCATTCAAGTGCGCGGTCTCATTCCTGATCTGGTTCATGCCGTTTTGCCTTGCCTGGACTCGCCCCTGCCTGTCTGCCTGGTAGCGCTCATAAAGAACGGTGGCGTTGAGGAACTCGGTTCCCTGAATCGGCCTGTTCTTATACCGCTTGCGGGTTTTCTTTGCTGGCGCCTGGTATTCGCCCAGCCTGTCGGTGAGTGCCTTCAGGGAAAACTCGCGACCGCATTGGCTGGCACGTACCCATTGCTCCCCGCTGCCGATGACAAGCCCCGCCCCGCGCTTCCTTATGCTCAATCCTTCATGTCCCAGCACTTCATGAAGCGCTTCCCATGATTCAGATTTCCGCATGGAGTCGGCCAGGTTGCGGGCGACAAACCCGGCAAGCGACTCAATCCCGGAATGTATCTCGGCATTCGCCTGCTTCTCGGATAACCTCTCTGCCTTGGTTCTCTCGCCGGTCAAGCCGTGATTCGTGCGAGTCAGCCCGTATTCAATCTCAATCCGCTCGCATGCTTCCATGAGCTTCAGCTTGTCGAAGTATGGTTCAATATTCTGGAACCCTTTGGGGTGTATCTTGTTGATAGCGACGTGGACATGAAGGTGATCCGTGTCGATGTGAACTGCGCTGATACGCTGGTGTTCGGAATAGCCGATAGATGCGACAAGTTCATCTTCGATCTTGTGGAGGATCTTTATGTCCGGCTCTTCGCCGGGAGGAAAGGAAAAAACAAGGTGATAGGTCTTGTCCGTCTTTGATCTGGTGTTCGCCGCCTGTGTTGCTTCAATCAGGGTAGTGGCAACGGCGGGATCGTCAGTGTTGCAGTTTGTCACCCTCACGCCCCCGACCTTTTCCCCGCGCTCGTTCGTCTTGCTGGCGAGAACATAATCCGCGGTGCGGGTCCAGCTTCTAGGGTCAATACTGCCTTCTGCCGCTACCACATACCGCACCAGTCGAGCTACGCGGGAAGTTGCGGCTTTGGAAGTAATGCGCTTGGCTATCACCTTATTGCTCTTCCCATCAACCCATGGATCATCGTTTGAATGTCCCGCAGTTCTTCCATGGTCTTCTCTTCCGCGATCCGCCCGAGTTCGCTGTGTATCCGGGCAAGTTCGGTGACGGCGCAAACGTCCATGACGGAGCGGACAGAGTGATTCATCCCGGCTGCGCGAAGGTAGGAAGAAAGGGAGAGATTTGCTGAATCAGCCCGGCGGACAATCTCGGCCTTCTCTTCCTCGGTCACGAAAACCTTGATGGGTTTACCGCGAGGACGGGCCACTTCCCGACGCCTTCCGTAGTTTGTCGGATTGGGGGCGGGTGTAGAGCGCCCTTCTCTCCCACCCGCTCCAATCGCACTGCTCGTACATTTCTTTATCCGCATCTGTCCACGGCCCTTTGTTTCCAGTTTCTCCTACAAGACGAACTTGGTAAATAGTCGCCTCATCCTGCGCCGGCGGTGTCGGGGCGGCTGCGAGTTTTACTTCGCAGAGTTTTTTGTTCTCGGCCTTGATCTTCTCGATCTGGCGGTGCATGCTCACTTCCATTTCCGCGCAGTCGTCTACTTTTTTCCGATACAGCTCCTCCATTCCATGCAGTTCTGCCTTGAGCGCATCAATAAGCTCATCCAGTCCTTCTAGCTTTTTGTGGCATAGCTCAATTTCCTCCTTGAGCGCATCAATCTCTGGTTTTTCTTTGTCGTTCATTCTTCTTCCTCGTATTTGGCGAGAATGGATTCAACGTTTTCCGCATTCCCGTTCAGATACAAATCGCGCAAAGTCGCCAGTAGTTCGTCACGTTCTTGCATCAACTTCACTAGATCAATTCCATTCTCGACCTGCTCAGTGGTGAATGGCAGAAGCGCATTCCAGCAAGCCACAAGGCGGCGGGCGTTGGCTTCGTGATTACTCTGGCTCCCCTCCGTGGCCGCCACCATTTCCCCATTTTGATTTTTGATCAACGCACCGTCTGCCTTCAATTTTCCTTCTGTGTGGCTCATTTGTTTTCCTCCACGCTCAAGACTTCCCAATCTGACATTTCGGATTTCGTTACGCGGGTGGCGTACTCCAAAGCAAATCCCTCGGCATCTTCTATGCTTTCGCATTCAAATGTTGCCGTTTTGTAAACCAGGCATTTCATCTTTACCGTGAACTGTTTCATGGTTTTGCCGCCCTCTTCATTGCCTTAAATTTCTCGAAAGCGTCCTTTTCCTTTGTCCCATTCCGAGCGTAAAGCAGAGTTCCATCAGGAAGATTATTGAGTCGGAGAAAGTCAGCGTACACATGCCCACCCTCAACCCTTAATCGAACGATTGGTTCATCGGCTACTGAGGGTTCGGGCGCGTCTTCTTCCCTGTCTCTCATTCTTCCTCCTCGTATTGTTCAAGTATCGGCTTGGTTTCTTCGGTTGGTTCCGGCACACCACCCTCGTACTGTTGCATCAGGAATTGTGCCTGCTCAAGTTCATATTCATAGATGGCTTGGTTGTTCATAGTCGGTTTCCTCCGTTGAGACGAAAGGCGAATAAGTGACCGATTTTCTCGTATTGTGGCAGAAGCGCGTAGCGCGTAGGCCCACAATACACATCTTGCCTTACTATCTGTTACGAACTAAAAAAGATTTCAGTAGAAATCACTGTAATTATATACAGAATTATGAAATCCTGCCATGCAATACACAGTTTTATACTCTTTTTTTTACTCTTCCACTGTATTCCATAGAAATGAACAGAATTATGCAATATAATGAGTTGGCAGTCTGAGGAAATTTCGGAGGAATATTGTCGATGAAGCCACCAAAAAATAAGCGTATCGGCTCCGGACGTGTGGCGTTCCTGGCACGTCAGGACGCCATCAAGGAGAGGTTCAATGCTGGATATACAATGGCAGCGATATATGAGGATTATCAGAAGGAACTTGGTATCGGTTACAGCCAGTTCGTTAACTACGTTAATAAATACATCCGGAGCAAGGCAGGCGTTGAGCCAGCTGAGAGAGAACCTGTTGCCGTCGAAACCGAGAAAGTTGATGTTGCCGTACCGAAGAAACCAGTTGAAACTTACAGCGGCAGGGGAGAAGAATCAGAAGGAAAGAAACGGGGAAGCAGGTTTGAAGAATCCCTGTCTGAAGATGACAACGATTTATTGTGAAACCACCACAAGGAGTAAGGAGAAAATGAAACAGGCACATTTCACGCTGCAAGGAAAAGGAGGGGTTGGAAAGTCTTTGCTTTCGTCCTTGGTCGTCCAATATTTGATGAGCAACACAAGGCCGGTTGTGCCAATTGATATTGATCCGATCAATGCCACTCTTGCAGGATACAAAGCGCTCAAAGCCCGCCGGTTGGAAGTGGTTGGAAGTGATCACAAGATTGATCCAGAGAGGTTTGACGAAATGATCATGCAGATCATTGATGAGGATTCAAACTTCGTGATTGATAACGGCGCATCCAGTTTCGTAGCGCTCACGTCGTACATCATAGAGAACGACATTATCAACATGATCCAGCAAAGCGGAAAGCAAGTTTATATCCACACGATCATAAAAGGTGACCAAGATTTGGTCCCTACCCTCTCAGGATTCAATGCCGTGGCAAACCACATGCCGGCATCAGCCAGGATCGTCGTGTGGCTTAACGCCCATGCGGGCCAGATTACCTCTGATGGAAAACATTTCGAGGAAATGAAGGCGTATAAAAAAAACAAAGAGCGCGTTCACGGGATCGTTCGCCTGGAACATGAAGCCGGGACCATGCACGGTGACGCCATGAAGAAAATGCTTGGTTCGTGGCTCACGTTCGAGGAAGCATTGTCTTCTCCAGATTTCAATCAGATGATTCGATCACGCCTATTCAGGGTTCGTGATTCCATCTTCAAGCAGCTTGATGAAGTGATCAAATAGGAGGATGCCATGCTTGATCTTGAGGAAGTGAAGAAAGAGGCGTCCGTAAAGTACGGAAGAGTTATTGAAGATGACGATCCTCTCCTGGACTCCATGCGGGTGAACGATATTGTTCTGGAACAGATGATAAGGAACCTGGAATCGATCAGTGAAACGCATTTCAAGCGCGTAGAGAATGCGCTTCAGAAGAGTTCGGTGACGGCAAAGGAAACCGCCGGAAGGGTGATTACGGATGCTGCGGATTATGTTGCAGAGCAGGTGAACTTTGCTGTGACAGCTGCAATGGAAGAAGCCCAGGCGAATCTTCTGAGGGAACTCGACCCGGTGGCAAACCGGATCGTGAAGGCGTATCGCGGGACCATGGTTGCCGCGTCGGTATCGGCAGTCTGCGCCGTGGTGACTCTTGGCGCAGCGCTTGCAATCATCTGAGAGTTGTCCACGCCCTTGTGGTGTGGGCAATCTCGTTCAAGTCAGTCTTCAAAGGCAAGTTATCCTCGGGCGAAGATAGGCGTCAAGTGAAAAGGACGCAAAATATCGGAGCCGGTGGATAACTTGCCTTGCTTCTACTGTACGTTCATTGCTTCCCGGTATTGCCTGTTGAACCGCGCCATGACTTCCCGGCGCTTCTCTTCTATCTCCCGCCTCAACTGTCCCTTGTTTTCAAGTCCCACCTTGTCAAGCGCCAGGTCACGGCGTCGAAGGTTTGACAGAATGCGCTTGGCTTCCTTCTCCGCTTCGATGAGCCGCAGCGCTGCCCGGTGTTCTTCCCGGATGCGGCGCACCATGTCAATGTCGCCCTTTTCCCGGTAGGTCTTCAGTTCCTTCTGTGCCATTTCGACTTCGCGCACGGCCTCGAAGTATTTGCGTTCCGTCTGATATTCAGGACGGGCGCCCACGAAGATATTGAGGAATGGAACCTCACGCGCCTGTATCTTGTCATCCCCGGTAGCTTTCAAGGGGCCGCTTGCCACTTGCAGATAGGTTCTTCCCGCGCCTCCGGCAATGCTCGATACTGCGAAGTCAAAGAATGCAGGATTGACGTTGACGAATCCCGGCCGAACCTCGTTCCCACCCGATGCGGTGTTCAACGATTCGGCCAGCCATTTCGCCGGAGCGCTGGTCGATTTGAATCCCATCTGGTATTCGGGATTCGGCACACCGAAAGGATGCTGTTCGCGCCTCAGTGGGTTGCCCGCGAAGTTCTTGTTTTCCGCCCATTGAACAGCAGGGTCGGCAATTGTTGGGGCCACGAATTGAAGCGCCGATCCCGCCTGTCCGGTCGGGCTGAAGGCATCCACGAATACAGCAGCCAGATCCACAGCACTCCTGACCGGGCTGTAGTTCTCGCGGAAAATCATTTCCGACATTTTGCGTCCCGCGCTGGCAAAGAAGTTGTAGCCATAGGGCATCGGGATTGTGACTGGTTGCCCGTCCACCATGAAAACAAAGTTCATGGCCTTGGTGTGTTCTGGCAGTTGGTCGTAATCGTTCTCTCCGTCCTCATCGTCATCCCCTGCCATTGCCCGGGCGAGTATATCCATCAGGAAACCGGACAGCACCACCCCAGCCACGATCTTCCGCACCTGACGGCTGTTCATGGCCTTTATGAGTCGAGCACTTCCCTGAATGGAAGCGTTCATGAACATGAACCAGGCATTGAGTTCGACAGACTTGGCCCCACGGGCATTGAAGTTGACGGTCAAGTTCTTGGCAATCGATGCGGCCTTGCCTTCTGATAGTCCAGACTGCCTGGCAGCGACATAGGCAGACAGCCGCGCCCCGTTCTCGACTGCGTTGTTGGCGTCCTCGATGATTCCCCACCACGACTTTAGCGCACGGCGCGATGCGTTGAGCTTGCCTGGTTGCATGGTGGCAAGTTCCTTCTTCAAAGCATCTGCGCGAGTGCCAATGTCCTTGTAATGTTCCATCCATCCGGTTTGTCCACCTGCGGCCTTGAACTCCTGCGCGTACTTGGCCCATTTGGAACTCTTCTTTCCTCGGGACAGATTCCACATGCCCCGGATGGCGTCCGGAATGTTCCGGAACACTTCCCGCTTCTTCCCGGCAATCTCGGTATCGGACAGGTTGACGTAGGCGGTTTGCAAGTCACGCATGAAGTTCCGCGCCACGAATACCGGATTGGCCGTGGTGTTCATCGTGGCAAGGAACCGGGTGAAGCGCCCCACCATTTGGGTGACTTCGCCCATGTCGGTCGATGAGAGGTTCTTCATGGAAGCGGCAAGCCTCATCGCTTCCTGATTCTGCTCGTTGAAGGTGATGGTATGCTCTTCACCGTCGATCTTGAGCGTCAGCACTTCATCCCGGTTCTTGTATGTGGGATCGACTCGCTCCACCACGAATCCTGAGACAGGATCGACTGTTCTCAGCATCGGCGCATTGTCCAGTGTCCAAAGCGACGGGTCTGGATTCAGTGTGGCGAACTGGAACAAGGCGCGATCCACCCTTGCCTTTTCAGACCGGACGATTGCGGCTTCATGCTGCGCCACCACATGCGCAAGAATGTTCTGAACTTCCCTGGTTGATCCGGTCGCCCGTTTGGACTCTTTGCCCTTGATGTTGAAGCCCTGCCCCACTCTTGGCATGCCGTTTCCGGAGACTTCCTCCCGGTGCAGCGGCACATAGTTTTCATATTTGCGGTTCCATGCTTCGATAGCGTCCGCCTTTTCCAGTCCGCCTTCCACGTAGATTTCCCGTGTCCTGGCCGTGATCTGGTTGATGATCCCGGAGATTTTATCCAGAGCCGCACGTTTGCCGCTCTTCTCAGCCTCGGCAATCACCTGCCTTGCTTTCGCATCGCTCATGCCCGACAGGGCTGTGTTGTCACCTTCAAAGGGTTTGACGAGGCGCAAGGCTTTGAGCCGGTCTATCGTATCGGCGTAGTCCTTGACGCTGCGCTCTTTCCTCAATCTGGCTATCTCGTTTCTGATGACGGACGCCAGCGATTCGTCCGCTATGCCGTCCTCAATGTCGGCCTCGGCCTGCCGCAGTTTTCTGCGTTGATCGAGGAAGCGCTTCACGCCCGGATCATTGGTCAGCGTATCGCGCTGCTTTTCCAGTGCAGCTACTTGTGCCTTGAGTTCGGATTCGGTCGGATTGATTTCCTGCATTGCCCGGTTGCGGCTGGGCGCGTGCAGGGCATGGAGATATTCCTCGACTTTCTCGTATTCCACCCCCGAGTCATGGATGGCCTTCAGGAGAGGATCACGCATGGAGTCGTTAAAGGTATCGAGGCGAGCGCGTACCGTGCCGGAATAGCGTTCTTCGGCAAGGGCGGCGTCCGCGTCCTCGGATACGGGACCAGCGCGCTTTTGAATGTCCTTTAAGGGCTTGAAGCGGTCTTGAAAGTTATAGATCAGGGAGTCTGCGATTTTGTCGAAGCGTTCGCGGAAAGGGGTGGGGGTTGATGAGGGTGTCGTACGGGAAAAGCGAATATCGGGATTGTTTGGGTCGAACGTGCCTTGATTGCCGGTTGCGGACTTGATTTGTTCCGCATCGAAGGCAAGATAAACGTCTACTGTCTTGCCGCCAATGCGCTCTTTGAAAATAGCGCCGTCGTAACCTTTTGCTTTAGCTGCGGCAACTACTGCATCCCCAACACGCGCCTCCTTCCTTCCGTCGTACGCCCCACCGTTCTTAAAGAACCAATACACCTCCGCTCGCTCTGGTGCTCCGTAAACTTTACTCAAGTTGAGTCCGATCATATCTCCAATCGCATCGTGGTTGACCATGCGACTATCAATACGTAGGGGGTTTTTAATTCTCAGATAAACAGGCATTACTTGCCCTTCGCTGCCGTAGTCGTTCGCGGCTTCTATCGAGGCTGAGAAATAGAACCCGACGCTGTTACCCATGGAGCCCTTGGTATCAACATCGTTATCGAACTTGGCAAAGTCGGAACTTGTGCCATGGTACATAATCATGGGCTTCCCGTTCGCATCAACCACCTTGCTATCCTCAAACCACTTCTTAAACGCTGTCGTCGTCGTTTGATTTCGGGAAAATGCCGCCTCTTTAGCTCGCGCGTTTATCACCCTTCCTTTCTGCACGAACCGCCTTGCGGGGTTCAGGATTCCTTCTATTATTTCCGCGTCGGATAGCTTCAGGTTTTCAAAGCCTGGAATGTTGTTACGCAGCCATGCGCGTATTACAGCTATGGCGCGTTGAACCAAGTTATTCCTTGGTTGATTTTGAGATAACTCAGCTAGCACTTCTTCTGCCGCTATCAGCCGGTCCGTTTCCTTGGAAACATCAAGCCCGTACTGCTTGGCCTTGGCTTCTATGTCACTGCGTCGCAGCGCGGCGACCTGTTTCAATACGGTGTTTAGTTCCTGGCCGAATACTCCGCGAAGGCCGAAGTGTCCAAGCGATTCATGCAGGAGTACCCGAGTCACATCGCCGGGAGTCTTTAGCTGTGATGCGACGAGATAAACCTTGTTCCCGGCAATGAAGCCTTCAGGTTCCCCGATTGCCCCTTGCGATAGCTGGCGCTGATTCTCCGCCCGGACTGCTTCAGGAATAGCCTTGTCGTTCATGTCTTGAACGATGACCACATCAGGCGCGTTCTTCCACCTTTTGGTAATCGCCTTGATTACCGATTCGACGTTGACTTGCTGGGGTGATTTTGGGGTTTTGGCCGAACGGCTGAAGGCGGGTTTCTTTTGAACAAGTGTTTTCGGTTCTGGACCCGGCAACGGCATTCCATCATCCAGCCATTTCTTGAGGTTCACCATGCCAGCCGACGGGATATACTCCTTACCGAAATCCCTACCCAAAACCTGGCTTGCCAGTGTTGCCCTTGCCCGATCTTCAGCAGCTTTCTTGCCGCTCTTTTTGGCAACTTCCTTATACATATCGACCCAATACATTGGGTTGGCAGGTTTTACTTGCTGATCTTTTT
>CAZUIY010000041.1:0-3071 GCA_964619975.1 uncultured Gemmatimonadales bacterium | reverse complement strand
GCGCTCTGCACGCTCCTCTACAAGGAGAAGCTCCTCGCTCACCCCTTCGCCATCCGCTATATTGGATTTGCCATCGAAGACGTATTCGTGGTGGGGTACGGCCTGGATTACGACGAGCGCTTCAGGAACCTTCCGCACATCGCGGTGTTCCAGCCGGACGGCTCCTCGGGCTGACCGACCGCGTGAAGGAAGGAGTCCGCTGAACCCATCATGAGTGATCCCCGCAACCGCCCGCGCCCGCCGCGGCGCCCGGGCGGGCCCGGCCGTCCCACGCCTCCCCGACGGCCCAAGCTCTCCAGCCTGACCCGGAACCTCGCCCTGTGGCTGCTGATCATCCTGCTGCCGCTGACGATCTATCAGCTGTTCATGCCGCGCGAGCAGGAACGGGTGGAGATCCACTACACCGAGTTCCTGGAGCAGCTCGACGACGAGAACGTCACCGCGGTGACGATCACCGAGAAGACGATCTCCGGCGAGCTGCGCGCGCAGGCCCAGACGGTGACCGATCGCGGCGCCCGCGCCTACGAGCAGTTCCGCACCGAGATGCCGTTCGAAGACCCCGACCTCATCACGCGGATGAGCGAGGCGGGCGTGGACATCGAGGCGCGGCCCCCGCCCATCAACTGGTTCACGCAGATCATCGCGTGGCTGCCGTGGATCCTGATCATCGCGCTCTGGATCTTCTTCATCCGCCAGATGCAGGGCGGCGGCTCCAAGGCGTTCAGCTTCGGCAAGTCGAAGGCGAAGCTCCTGGCGGCCGACGCGCCGAAGGTCACGTTCGACGACGTGGCCGGCGCCGACGAGGCCAAGCAGGAGCTGGAAGAGATCATCGAGTTCCTGCGCGACCCCAAGAAGTTCCAGCGCCTCGGCGGCCGGATCCCGAAGGGCGTCCTGCTGCTCGGCCCGCCGGGCACCGGCAAGACGCTCCTCGCGCGCGCCGTCGCCGGCGAGGCCGGCGTTCCGTTCTTCTCGATGAGCGGCTCGGACTTCGTGGAGATGTTCGTAGGGGTGGGGGCCTCGGTGACCGGGGATACCCCCGTTTTGATCCGGACGGCGGAAGGGACGCAGCTGGTCCCGATCCAGGAATTCGTGGATCGCCATTACGAGGGAGACGACGAGGGGCGGCTCATGCCGGTGTTCGGCGTTGAGACACTCGGGTACGAGAGGCGGACGAGCGGATTCCGCGGCCGGTTGGACGGATTCGGAGGCAGCGCCTGGAAGGGTGTTCGGGCGGTCTATCGGCACAGGGTCGACGAAATCTATGAGGTCGAATACCTCGGCGGCACGATTCGAACGACGGGCGACCACAGCGTGTTCGTGCGCTCCCATGGCGGGGTCCGTGCCAAGGAGGTCCGGCAACTGCGGCGAGGGGATGTGCTTGTGGACCTCCCATACAAAGTCCGGGGCCGGTTCGATCCGAAGGTTGGCACTCAGCACGAGGTCCGGGCCCACGTCTTCGAATCGGATCGCCCGCGCTATCTCTCGATCGACGAGGATACCGAAGAGATGGAGGCGGCGGGGGCCGCGTACGAGTACATACGAGCCAGCGAGGGATGGATGACCCAGCGGGACCTGGCGAGCCGCTTCGGCGTGTCCCAGATGACGGTGTCCAACTGGCAGTCGGGGAAGCACGAGCCCCGATCCATTTCCTCCAGGTATGATCGCACCGGACTGCCGGAGGCCGTCGAAGTATCCACGGACCTCATGCGACTCTTCGGCTACTACACGGCCGAGGGCCGGGCGAACGGGGATCTCGAATTCTGCTTCGGGGCCCACGAGGAAGACCTGATCCGTGACTGCACGGACCGTATGCGGAACGTATTCGCCCTCGATCCCCGCGTCGTTCACACCGAGGACAACTCCGTTCGGCTCCTTTATTACTCCGCCCGCCTGGGGCGCTTCTTCGAGCGGAAGTGCGGGAACGGAAGCTCACGCAAGCACGTCCCGGAGATCCTGTGGTCCCTGTCGTCCCGGCACTTTCTGGCGTTTCTTGAGGGTTACACCCTGGGGGATGGATACACGAGCAAGCAAGGCAAGCTCATCGCCACATCGGTCAGTCACAGGCTGATTCGGGAGCTCGCCTGGCTCTGCGCCATGCATGGGTTCAAAGCCGGTATTCGTCACGGCCGACATGCTGGCGGCAGGGTGCTGAAGAACAGGCCTTTGCCTGCCGGTGAGTACTGGTCCCTGATCATCGGGCGGACCAGCAACCCCTTCTTGGCCACTCGACGGGACCGCGAGTTCAAGCGGCCGATCGTGCGCGAGGTGCGACGGATTCCCCATGAAGGCTACGTCTACGACCTGTGCGGCTGCGACAATGAAGCTTTCTTCGGAGGCGAGAAGCCCGTCCTCCTCCACAACAGCCGCGTGCGCGATCTCTTCGAGCAGGGGAAGGCCCACGCCCCCTGCATCATCTTCATCGACGAGATCGACGCGGTCGGGCGGCACCGGGGGGCGGGTCTGGGCGGCGGGCACGACGAGCGCGAGCAGACGCTCAACCAGCTCCTGGTCGAGATGGACGGGTTCGAGGCGAATCAGGGCGTGATCCTGGTGGCGGCGACCAACCGGCCGGACGTGCTGGACCCGGCGCTTCTCCGCCCGGGCCGCTTCGACCGGCAGGTGGTGGTGGACCGGCCCGACGTCCGCGGCCGGGAGGGGATCTTCAGGGTCCACATGCGCGACATCCCCGTGTCCGACGACGTGGACATCCACACGCTGGCCAAGGGGACGCCCGGGCTCTCCGGGGCCGACATCGAGAACATCGTGAACGAGGCGGCGCTCCTGGCGGCGCGGAAGAACCACGAGCAGGTCTCGATGGACGATTTCGAGGACGCCAAGGACAAGGTGATGATGGGCGCGGAGCGGAAGAGCCTCGTCATCTCCGACCGCGAGAAGCGCTCGATCGCCTACCACGAGGCGGGCCACGCGCTGGTCCGGATGAAGACGCCGGCCGCCGACCCGGTCCACAAGGTGACGATCATCCCGCGTGGCCGGGCGCTCGGCGTCACCCACTTCCTTCCCGTGGACGAGCGGCACATCTACACCCGGCAGTGGTGCCTGGATCAGCTGAC
>CAZUIY010000040.1:0-1554 GCA_964619975.1 uncultured Gemmatimonadales bacterium | reverse complement strand
CGTCCCGCCCCCGCCGGGACCGAGGAGTCGGCGCCGGTGATCGAGGTGGACTTCGAGGTCGGCGAGTCCGTCACCGTCAACGACGGCCCGTTCGAGACCCTCCCGGCCACCATCTCCGAGGTCAAGCCGGAGTCGCAGCAGCTCGTGGTCCTGGTGACCATCTTCGAGCGCGAGACCCCCGTGACCCTGTCCTTCGGCCAGGTCACGAAGATCCGGTAGGACCATCCAGACTTCGCCCCCGCACGGTTGCTTTGGCCGGGCGGGAGCGGACCGGCTGCCGCGCCACGGCGGCCACCAGCCCCGGGACACGCTCCTGTGCTCCGAGGGAAACCCGCAAGTAGAAGGACCCGATTATGGCCCCCAAGAAGAAGGTCGCAGGCCTGATCAAGCTGCAGATCCAGGCAGGCGCCGCCAACCCGGCCCCTCCGATCGGCCCTGCGCTCGGTCAGCACGGCGTGAACATCATGGAGTTCTGCAAGGCGTACAACGCCGCGACGGAATCCCAGCGCGGCAACGTCGTGCCGGTGGAGATCACCGTGTACGAGGACCGCTCGTTCACCTTCATCACCAAGACCCCGCCGGCCGCCGAGCTGATCAAGAAGGCCGCAGGCGTCAAGAAGGGCTCCTCCACCCCGCACACGGACAAGGTCGGCAAGCTGACCCAGGCCCAGTGCGAGGAGATCGCCCAGACCAAGATGGAAGACCTCAACGCCAACGATGTCCAGGCCGCGGCCAAGATCATCGCCGGCACCGCCCGTTCCATGGGCATCACCGTCGACGGCTGACGGACCCCCCCCTCAACACCCCCAGTGGCAGGGTCGCGCGCGACCCGCAGACCACGACTGCATAAGGAGAACACGCAGATGGCACAGCGCAGCAAAGCATACAAGGCCGCCCAGGAGAAGATCGGGGAGGCTGTCTACGGCCCCGCCGAGGCGATCGCCCTGGCCAAGGAGACCAACCCGTCGAAGTCCGACGCCACCGTGGAGGTCGCCTTCCGGCTGAGCGTCGACCCCCGCAAGGCCGACCAGATGGTGCGCGGCACCGTCAACCTGCCGCACGGCACCGGCAAGACCGCCCGCGTGGTCGTCTTCGCCACCGGTGACAAGGCCGCGGCCGCCGAGGCCGCCGGCGCCGACCTCGTCGGCTCCGACGACCTCATCGCCCGGATCGCCGGCGGCTGGACCGACTTCGACGCCGCCGTCGCCTCGCCGGACATGATGGGCAAGGTCGGTCGCCTGGGCAAGATCCTCGGCCCGCGCAACCTGATGCCGAACCCGAAGACCGGCACCGTGACCCCGGACGTGGCCAAGGCCGTGACCGACATCAAGGGGGGCAAGATCGACTTCCGCGTCGACAAGCACGCCAACCTGCACTTCATCATCGGCAAGACCAGCTTCGACGCCGAGAAGCTGGCCGAGAACTACGCCGCCGCCCTGGACGAGGTGCTGCGCCTGAAGCCGTCGGCCTCCAAGGGCCGGTACATCTCCAAGGCCACCATCTCCACCACCTTCGGACCCGGCATCAAGGTCGACCCGAACGTGGTCAAGGTGA
>CAZUIY010000039.1:0-2955 GCA_964619975.1 uncultured Gemmatimonadales bacterium | reverse complement strand
ATCGAGATCGCCCACGTGCTGGAGACCCACGTCCACGCCGACTACTGCTCCGGGGCCCTCGAGCTGGCGGAGCGGACCGGCGCCACGCTCTGGGAGTCGGCCCACGACGCCGGCGAGAAGTACGAGATGGCGTTCCCGCACCGCGAGCTGAGCGACGGGGACGAGGTCGAGATCGGGGCAGTCCGGATCCGCGCCCTCCACACGCCCGGCCACACGCCGGAGCATCTCTCGTACCTGCTCTTCGACGGCAACCGCTCGCGGGACGAGCCCGAGATCATGCTCTCGGGCGACTTCCTGTTCGTCGGCTCGCTCGGCCGGCCGGATCTGCTCGGCGAGGAGGCCAAGCGGGACCTGGCGCGCCGGCTGCGCGAGAGCGTCCACCGCGTGCTCCGGGAGCTCCCGGACGGCCTCGAGATCCACCCCGGCCACGGCGCCGGGTCGATGTGCGGATCGGGGATGAGCGGGCGGCCCATGTCGACCCTCGGGTTCGAGCGGGTGGCCAATCCCTACCTGGACCGGGATCTCTCCGAGGACGCGTTCGTCGAGAAGATCCTGGGCTCCGCCCCGCCGTTCCCCCCGTACTACCTCAGGATGAAGGAGACGAACTCGGCGGGGCCGCCGATCCTGGGGGGCCTGCCGGGACAGGAGCCGGTGCCGGTGGACCGGTTCGCCGAAGCCGTCGAGGCGGGCCACGTGGTCGTGGACCTGCGCGACTTCCTGGCGTTCGGCGGCGGCCACGTGCCCGGCTCGCTGGGGATCGGGATCGGCGGCAGCCTCTCCGCGTGGGCGGCGTGGGTCGTCCCGTACGACACGCCGATCCTGCTGGTGGCGCCCGACCCACGGGCGGTGGAGCCGGCCACCCGGGCGCTGATCCGGGTGGGCCTCGACGACGTGCGCGGCTTCCTCCAGGGCGGCATCGAGTCGTGGCGGGAGTCGGGACGGGAGATGGAGACCTTCCCCCAGATGGACGTGACCGACCTGCACGAGCGGCTCCGCGCCGGAGACGGTCCCGTCGTTCTCGACGTCCGGACCGACGGCGAATGGGAGGCCGGCCACATCGAGGGCGCCATCCACGTCCACGCCGGGTTCGTGCAGGACAAGCTGGACGAGATCCCCGCCGACGGGAACGGGATCGCCGTCGTCTGCGGCAGCGGCTACCGCTCCACCGTGGCCGCCAGCGTGCTGGGGCGCGCCGGGTTCGCGGACGTCAGGAACGTGCCCGGCGGCATGAGCGCCTGGCAGCGGCTGGGCCTGCCGACGGTCCGGGACTGACCGGGAACCGGACAGGAGACCGATGAGACGCCCGTCGGTGATCTGGGACGACATCCAGTCCAGCCTCTGGTTCCTGTCCGGGCTCCTGACCTTCGCCGGCGGGGTGATGGCGTGGGTGGTTCTCCGGTTCGACACGTGGAGGATCGCCTCGGAGATGGACCCTCTGTCGTGGACGTTCGGCGGGGGGGCCGACAGCGCCCGGCAGATCCTGTCGACGATCGCCGGCAGCATGATCACGATCACGGGCGTCACGTTCTCGATGACCATGGTGGCCCTGGTGCTGGCGGCCGGCCAGTACTCCCCGCGCGTTCTGCGGACCTTCACCCGCGACCGCACCAGCCAGGTCGTCCTGGGCGTCTTCGTCGGAACGTTCGTCTACACGCTGCTGATCCTCCGCAGCATCCGCGGGGGTGACGACGCCTACGTGCCAGCCGTCGGGGTGACGCTGGCGATCCTCCTGGCGATCGTCAGCCTGGGGCTGTTCCTCCTGTTCATCCACCACATCGCCACCTCCATCCAGGCGTCCTCGCTGATCGAGAACGTGGCGCGGGAGACCCTGGAGGAGATCGAGCGGCTGTTCTCGGACGACGTAGCGCTCGTGGGGCCGGCGCGGGGCGGGTCCTCGACCACCCCCCTGCCCGCGGAGGGCCGCATCGCGACCTCCTCCAGCGGGTACATCCAGTCGTTCGACACGGGCGCCCTGGTCCGGGCCGCCACCGAAGCCGGGGCGTGCGTGGATCTGAGGCTGGGACCCGGCGACTTCGTCTCCGGGGGCGTGCCGATCGCGGTGGTCTCGGACCCGGCGGCCGTTCCCGCGCTGGAAGAAGCGCTCGAATCGGCACTCTCGCTGGGCCACCAGCGGACGGTACGGGAGGACCCGGCGTACGGGTTCCGCCAGCTGATAGACATCGCGGTCAAGGCGCTGAGTCCGGGCATCAACGACCCCACCACCGCCAGCAACGCGGTGGACCATCTGGGCTCGCTCCTGGCCGCGGTGGCCGACCGGGATTGGCCGGAGAGCGAGTTCCGGGACGAGGAGGGCGAGGTCCGGCTCCGCGTGCCCGGCGCCGCGTTCGGGGACTACGTGGAGCTCGCCTGCTCGCAGATCCGCCACTACGCCCGGGACGACCGGCCCACGCTCGGCCGCCTGCTGGACGCGCTGGGTCAGGCCGCGCTGGTCACGGAACGGGAAGACCGGCTGGGGGCGATCTGGCGCGAGGCCCTGGAGATCGCGGCGACGGGGGAGAGCCACATCGAATCCGAGCCCGAGCGGCGCCGCCTGCGGGCACAGCTCGGCCGGCTGGCCGCGGAGCTGGGCCGCGAGTTGCCGGACCCGGGCGAAGAAGGGTACTAGTCGGGGGTGGACATCGGCCGGCGCGGCGCGCCTTCCCTTCGAGGAAGCCGCCCGCGACCGGGAATCGTGAGGTGGAAGCGGAAGAGGAGGAGGACATGGCCACAGCACCGACGGTCGACCGGGGGGTGCTCTCCCCCGACAATCAGGAGAAGCGCGAGGAGCTGCTCCGGCTGCTGGAGAAGGCGTATTGGATGGAGATCGAGACGGTGATGAGCTACATCGCCAACTCGGTGAACCCCGACGGCGTCCGCGCCCAGGAGATCATCGAGTCGCTCGAGGAGGACATCCAGGAGGAGCTGACCCACGCCCGGCAGTTCGCCGAGCGGATC
>CAZUIY010000038.1:0-2126 GCA_964619975.1 uncultured Gemmatimonadales bacterium | reverse complement strand
CGGCTTCTTTCCGCTTCTGCTTCAAACTGGACTTCGAAGTGTCTCGCTTCAACAGCGTCGTGACGAAGCGGCGGAGGAAGCTCATGTTCTCGGCGGCATGGCCTGTGCGGATGCGACTGCCGTCCTCGCCAAACACCACGTCCATCACCCAGTGGAGTCCGTTCTCAATGCCCCAGTGACGGCGCGAACTTTCGCGGAACACGCCCACTTTCGCGTCGATGCTGCAAATGTAGTAGCTCGTCTCACTCGTCGCTTTGCCGTCACGCTCGACTTCGCGGATGACGCGACCAATCGAAGTGAGCTGCTTCCACTTCTTTCCAAACGACGACATCGAATCGGGCAGCGGCATGATTGTATAGTGCCTCGCTTCCACGCGCCCACGAGACTTCTCACGCGTCGTGCAGCGGCGCGATTTGGACTTCGCCGCTGCGGCTTCGTCAGCGTCAGCGATTTTATCCGCGTCGGCAAACGATGCTTGGATCGCTGCTTGCAAGGTGGGCTGATTGCCTTTCACTTGCAGCACGTAATCACCGCCACCTTGGATGATCTTGGCGGCGATTTCTCGCTGGCAACCCATGGCATCGATCGACACAATCGCACCGTGCAACTCCAGCATCTGCAGCAATTGCGGGATGGCCGTGATCTCGTTGGACTTGGAATCGACGGCGACTTGGCCCAACGTGATGCCTTGCTCCGAGGCCCACGCGCTGACGATGTGCAACATGTCGGATTTGTCGGCATGGGTGTAAGATCCGCGCATGGTCTTGCCGTCGATGGGAATGAAGATCGGCTTGCCATCGGCGTCGTGCAGGCTAGGCAGCGAACTGATCCAAGCGAGAAAAGCGTCTTGGAATTGTCTCGGTTTGATCATCCCCAGCACGCGTCCGATGGTGTCGTGCGAAGGCACGCCGGAACTCAAGTTGATGAAACGTTTCAGCCAGTCGCGTTTGTGTCGAGCGAACTTCGCCATGTCTTCGGGTCCATCGGCACCCGCGATCGTAGCCGCGACGGCGATAAACAGAATCGAATGCAAGGAATAGGTCGAACGTCCGACAACTCTTGCATCCTCGACAATTTCAAAGCACTCCTTAAACGACACCAGTGTGTCAGCCATCGTGAATCCCCTCCGTGACATCACCCGTGAAAAACTCTCCGTCAAAGAAAGTATTCGGTGCTAGCCGTGACAAAGGGAAGGCTAGCACCGAATCATCAATTGATCAGACGGAATTTTGATGCGATGGCCCTGGCCCCGGATGTGACGCCTGAGTGGGGCGTCGGCATCTACGAACGCGACCCGACACAAGGCCCCGCATGCGCCATTGCTGCTGGCGCTGGCACGATATTTCGTAACTACTTTGCCGACGTCAATGGACGAATTGGCCAATCCGAGGACAACCAGATCGACTGCCTCGCCGGAATCGGTGCGTTGCTCGGAAATGCCGAGCAGAGATTGTGGCAAATGGTCAACGGCTACGCATTACCTTCCGCTGCCGGCTTGAAGGAGATCAATGACAAATTAAATGCGTTGGACGAGCCCGGTCGCGATCGATTGAGACAATCTCTTCAAATCGGCCTGCAATGGAACACCCAGGTGACACTCGATAACGCCTCTCATACCGTCTCGCAGGCGTATTGTTCCGCATTGCCAATCTCGTATACCGACCATGTACTGGAACTTTGGGCACCCTTCGCGACGCTCGTGCTCGAAGCGTCTTACGAAGCTACGATATGTGCGGCGATTGTCAATGCGACACGAACCGGGAACAATGTGTTGTTCTTGACCCTGGTTGGTGGCGGTGCGTTTGGGAACGAACTGGATTGGATCATGCATGCGATTCGCCGCTCGCTGGAGCTCTATTCTGAGTCTGGGCTAGACATCGCCGTGGTGAGCTATTCGCAATCGAAACCGTGCGTACAACAACTCGTGAGCGCCTTTGCCGGGACAAAAGGCGACAGAACATTTTGATGCACGCGAGCGGGCGGCAGCGTCGGTTTTGACGTTAATGTCCATCGCGCCCGCCGCGTGATCATTCACGTTCGGCAACGGAGGCTGAGGGCCGGGTTTACGATTTTCGGGATTCGCGGCCGAACCACGTTACTACTTCCAAGACTTTAAGTCGCGAATC
>CAZUIY010000037.1:0-1686 GCA_964619975.1 uncultured Gemmatimonadales bacterium | reverse complement strand
GGGGTGTGGTCTCTCGGGTGCGCTCGTTCAAGCGGCCTGGCGTTTTCGGTCGGAGGGTGAAGGTGCGAGAGTTCGTGGCGTCGATTCATTGTATGATGTGATAAGGGCTTGATAGACCGAGTTCCACACGCCGCTGAGCAGGGTGACGCGAAGATTGAGGATCACCTGAGCGCCTTCGCGGGACCATCGCATGCCCGAGAGCTTTAGTCGCTGCGTGAACACGGTCTTGCAGGCGGCCTCGGTGACGCCGCTGCCGATCGGGAGTCGCAGAGCGCGAAAGTCGCCATACTGCATGTGCCGCGTGCGATCCCTCAGATAATTGTAAGCCGTCTGGAACTCCTTCCGCGCCCGGGCTGACATGGACCGACGGGAGCGGATCGCGGCAGCCGAGTGCAGAACACGGAAAGGGCCATTGGGCTTCTGCAGCAGCTTGCGCATCTTCGTCGCCCACGTGGCCGCCTCGCGGGTAGCGCCGAACAGGGCTTCGGCCATGGTGGTGATCCGCTGGCTGGCATGGTAATAGTCGACGATCCACTGCCACACCAGCCGTTTTCCCGTCCGCGGATGCCGCAGCTTCCTGAGCACCTGACGGTAGTACTGGGTCTCGTTTGCCCCCGCGTCGGTGACATAGACCAGCCGCGGCAGCGGCCCCTCCCATTGCCGCAGCACCTCCTGCACGAGGGCCGTCAGTTCATCGGTCATCCTCTGCTGACCCAGCTCGGGTGGATAGGCCAGGTACACGGTCCCCAGCCGCTTTCCCCGCCGATCGTAGACGCTCAGCGTGGCGGTGGTGGCTACCTCGAAGAAGCTGTGGGGGCTCGTGCAAAGGGTGATCCCGTCCCGGCCCACAACCAGTGACGGCCGGCGATTGCCGGCCGAGGCGTTCGCCTGGTGCAGCCACAGGGCGACGGCCTGGGCCTGGTGCTCGCGGCGGAACCGCTCCATGCCGGCCGAGACGTTCTCGGCGACCGCCCGCAGTTTTTTCACGCCCCACGCGACGCCGTGCTCCTCGCGTAAGCGGGCCAGGGCCACTTCTTGCGTGGCGCCTGCTTCGGCGAGCGCCTTGGCCGCAATGCCGGCCAAGGCGGGCGTGGCCCCCTCGACTAGGCCCATTTGGATTTCCAGGGGGAAGATCGTCGGCTCGGCCGTGTCCCGCTGGACATAGCGGTAGCCGTGCCGCCAGAGCGTGATCTTGCCGAATGGCGTGGCCACTTGGCGATTGGCCGTCTTGCGGTTCAGCCGCCGATACTGACCCGCTTCGTAATGGAGGTAGTGCGGCAATTCTTGGGGCTCTTCGGGCTCGATTTGGTTGTAGGCGAACTCGACCGCCGCCCGCCCGATCTCACGGACGACGCCAGCCAGCTCTCGTTCAAACTCCAAGACCGCGACCGGCGAGAGTGGGCCGGCCAAAAAACGAGGTCACCAGTTCCGTGATCCGCTGCAAGTGCGACTGGAGCGACTGGCCGATTTGGCTCTCCAGTTCTTCGATGCGGCTTGCAACCAAGGCCATCAAGCACATAGAGTAATCCATGGGCGTCCTTTCCTGTGGGCTTTGTTGCTGTCTGAAACACAAAACAACATTTCTCACAGAAAGGCGCCCTTTTCACCAAGATCAACTACCGGCAAGCTCCGCCCGATCAACCCGCAAATTATCGCTAGCTCACGCGCACCAGCGGGATCGCACCC
>CAZUIY010000036.1:0-7687 GCA_964619975.1 uncultured Gemmatimonadales bacterium | reverse complement strand
TACGCACCCGCCTGGGGCCTGATGGGCCTCGCCGTGGCGTGGGGGATCTACGTCTATCTGAAGAGACAGCCGGACGGCAACGACATGATGCGGGACCTGGCCGCCCAGATCCACGACGGGGCCATGGCCTTCCTCAAGCGCGAGTATTCGGTGCTGCTGCCGTTCGTCGGGGTCGTGGCGGTCCTGCTGGGCCTGGCCGTCGGCTGGAACACCTCGATCGCCTACATCGCGGGCGCCGCCTGCTCGATCATGGCGGGGTTCTTCGGCATGTCGGCGGCCACCAAGGCCAACGTGCGGACCTCCGAGGCCGCCCGCTCCCGGGGCGTGGGCCCGGCGCTCCGGATCGCTTTCTTCGGCGGCGGAGTGATGGGGCTCTCCGTGGCGTCGCTGGGGCTCCTCGGCATCGGCATCGTCTACCTGTGGGTGGGCCGCCTGGCGGAGACGCCGCTGGAGATCCGCACCTTCGCCGAGATCATCTCGGGCTTCGCCATGGGCGCCTCCTCGATCGCGCTCTTCGCCCGCGTGGGCGGGGGCATCTTCACCAAGGCGGCCGACGTCGGAGCCGACCTCGTGGGGAAGGTGGAGGCCGGCATTCCCGAGGACGATCCCCGGAACCCGGCGACGATCGCGGACAACGTGGGCGACAACGTGGGCGACGTGGCCGGCATGGGCGCGGACATCTTCGAGTCCTACGTGGGGGCGGTGATCGCCTCGATCGCCATCGCGGCCACCAGCCCGTTCATCGCCGACGCCAGCCGCGCGGCGGCGATCTCGCTGCCGATCGCCATCGTGGTGCTCGGGCTCTTCGCCTCCCTGATCGGGGTCGGCGCCATGAAGGTGCTGGAGCGGACCAACCCGGCTTCGGCGCTCCGCAACACCACGTTCATCGCCGCCGGTCTCTTCCTGGTGGGGTCGTACTTCCTGATCGTGGAAGCCGACATCTTTGCCGGGTCCACCGAGTACACCGCCGCCGGGCCGTTCTGGGCGCTGCTGGCGGGGACGCTCTCGGGGATCCTGATCGGCCTGGCGACGGAGTACTACACCGCCGCCGCCCCGATCCGGAAGATCGCGCAGGCGTCGGAGACGGGCTCCGCCACGAACATCATCGAGGGGCTCGCGGTCGGCATGCAGTCGGTCGTCATCCCGGTGATCTTCATCTGCATCGCCATCTGGGTGTCCTACGAGTTCGCCGCGCTCTACGGGATCGGCATCGCGGCCGTCGGGATGCTCGCGACGGTGGGCGTGACGATGTCGGTCGACGCGTACGGCCCGATCGCCGACAACGCGGGCGGCATCACCGAGATGAGCGGCCTCGGCAAGGAGGTCCGCGCGATCACCGACTCGCTGGACGCCCTCGGCAACACGACCGCGGCGATCGGCAAGGGGTTCGCGATCGGCTCGGCGGCGCTGACGGCGCTGGCGCTCTTCAGCGCGTACGCCTCGGCGGTGGGACTGCGGGAGACGGGTCTCGACATCATCGACCCGATGGTCGTGATCGGGCTCCTGATCGGCGGCTTCCTGCCGTTCCTGGTCGCGTCCATGACGATGACGGCGGTCGGCCGCGCGGCGGCCGGCATGGTGAACGAGGTGCGGCGGCAGTTCCGCGAGATCCCCGGCCTCATGGAGGGGACCGGCAAGCCCGACAGCGCCCGCTGCGTGGACATCTCCACCCGCGCCGCGCTCCGCGAGATGATCGTGCCGGGGCTGACGGCGGTGATCGCGCCGGTCATCGTCGGTAAGTGGCTGGGCGTTTCGGCGCTCGGCGGGATGCTGGCCGGGGCCACGGTGACGGGCGTCCTGCTGGCGCTCTTCATGGCCAACGCCGGCGGCGCCTGGGACAACGCCAAGAAGTACATCGAAGGCGGGGCCCACGGCGGCAAGGGCTCGGACGCGCACAAGGCGGCGGTCGTCGGCGACACGGTGGGTGACCCGTTCAAGGACACGTCGGGCCCGTCCATGAACATCCTGATCAAGCTGATGAGCGTGGTGAGCCTGGTGCTGGCGCCCTGGTTCGTGGGGTAGCGACGGATTCGACCCCGCTGCTCACGGCCCGGGGGCTGAGCCGCCGGGCCGCGGCGGGCGGCTGGCTCCTGCGGGACGTCTCGCTGGATCTGGCGCCGGGCGAGCGGCTGGCGCTCCTGGGGCCGACGGGCGCGGGCAAGACCGTGCTCCTGCGCGCCCTGGCGCTGCTGGATCCGGTGGACGAGGGCGAGGTCCTCTGGCGCGGCGCTCCGATCGCGGACGCGGACGTGCCGCGGTACCGGCGGAGCGCGCTCTACCTGCATCAGCGTCCGGCCCTCTTCGAGGGCACCGTCGAGGACAATCTGCGGCTGGCGCCGGCTCTCGCCGGGTCCGGCCGGTGGAGCCGCGAGGCGGCGGTGGCGCGGCTCGAGCCGCTGGGACGGGACGCGGCGTTCCTGCGGCGCCGGGCGGCCGACCTCTCCGGCGGCGAGGCGCAGATCATGGCGCTCCTGCGGGGACTCCAGCTCGATCCGTCGGCGCTCCTCCTGGACGAGCCCACCTCCGCCCTGGACGCCGGTGCGGCCGGCGCCGTGGAGCGGCTGGTCGACGCGTGGCACGCGGAGCGGCCGGGCGAGCGGGCGCTGATCTGGGTGAGCCACGACGCCGCCCAGGCCGAGCGGATGTCGAGCCGCGCCGTGCGGCTCGCCGACGGCCGGGTGGCGGCGTGAACCCCGCCTACATCGACCTCTCCGCCGCGCAGGTGGCGGTCGCCGCGGCGCTGATCGTGGTGAACGCGGGCATCTCGCTGGCGCTCCGGCTGGGGATGGAGCGGCGCCTGCTGGTGGCCGCCGTCCGCACGGTGGCGCAGCTCGTGCTGATGGGGCTCGTGCTCGAGTGGGTGTTCGCCGCGCGGTCCTGGCCGGTGGTGGCGGCGATGGCGGTCTTCATGGCCACGGTGGCCGGCGTGGCGGCGGTCCGCCGAGTCGGCCGGCGCTACCCCGGCATCTGGCTGAACAGCCTGGTCTCGATGTGGGCGTCCTCGTGGGTGATCGCGGCGGTGGCGGTCGGGGCCATCGTGCGGGTGGATCCGTGGTGGGAGCCGCAGTACGCGATCCCGCTCCTCGGGATGATCCTCGGCAACACGCTGAACGGCATTTCCCTCGGCCTGGACCGCCTGACGGAGGAGCTGACGGGCAAGCGCGACCGGGTCGAGACCCTTCTGGCGCTCGGCGCCACGCGCTGGGAGGCGGCGCGCGATCCGGTACGCGCGGCGGTCCGGACGGGCATGATCCCGATCGTGAACTCGATGATGGTCGTGGGCATCGTCTCGATCCCCGGGATGATGACGGGTCAGCTCCTGGCGGGCGTGGAGCCGCTCCAGGCGGTGGAGTACCAGATCGTGATCATGTTCCTGATCGCTTCGGGGACCGCCCTGGGGACGGTGGGGGTGGTGCTCCTCGGGTACCGGCGGCTGTTCAACCGGCGGCACCAGTTTCTCTACGGTACGATCCGTACGGGCTGACCGGACACGAAACCCTGCGCTCTCGAGAGGACCCATGGAGATATTCCGACTGACCGATCTCCGCGGTCGCCTCATGCTCGTGGTGTTCCTCGCCCTGCTGCCGGTCCTCGGACTCCTCCTGCGATCCAACCACGAGATGCGCAACCTCCAGCGGGCCCATGCCGAGAGCACGGTCTGGTCGGTCGTCCGCGACGTCGTCCGGGATCACGAGCGCCGGCTGGAGAGCGCCCGGAGCCTGCTGGCCGCTCTGGCGGAGGCGCCGGAGCTCGCCGCCGGGCCCGACGCGTGTGCCGGGTACCTCGCGCGGCTGCCGATACAGAACCAGAGGTACGTGGACCTGGTGGTGGTGGGTCCGGATGGCACCGAGTCGTGCCGTGCCGCCGACCTCTCGCGGCCGCTGGACGCCACCGAGATCGCCCTCCTCGGCCGGGCGCGGAGCGAGGGGGCGTTCGTAGCCGGTCCCTACGGCCGGATCCCCGGCTCCACACGGCCGGTCCAGCGGGTCGCCTTCGCCGCTGAGGACACGCCCGGGGGCCCCGCCCTGCTGGCGTGGCTCGAGCTGGACCTGCCGGACTCCGATGAGACGCTGGCGGACGGAACCGTCCTGGCGATCGACCTGGGGGGTCGGGTCTTCGCCCGGCATCCGGATCCGGAGCGATGGATTGGACGGCGTATGCCAGAGGCTCCGCTGGTCCGGCAGATTCTCGATCTCCGAACCTCCGGGCAGGTCGAGTCTCCGGGCCTCGACGGGATCCAGCGTCTCTACGCCTTCGCGCCCCTGCCGTCCTCCGGGGGATCTCCCGTGGCGTACTTCACCGTCGGGGTCCCGACCGCCCCCGTGTTCGCTCAGTCCCGGTCGTCCCTGGTGCGCGATCTGATCGGGCTGGCGATCGTGCTGCTTCTGGCGGGAACGGCCGTTGCGGTCGGCGGCCGGGCGCTGATCCTGCGACACGTGCACGGCCTGGTGGGGTCGATGCGCCGCTTCGCCCAGGGGGACCACGACGCGCGCGCCCCCGTGCGGTCGCGGGACGAGATCGGGGAGCTGGCCCGCGCGTTCAACGAGATGGCCGACGACCTGAGCGCTTCCCATTCCGAGCTCGAACGGCGAGTCGAGGAGCGGACGGGCGAACTCCACGTGGCGGCGATGGAAGCAGAGGAGCGGCAGCGGATTCTGGAGGCGCTGCTCGAGAGCCTGCCGGTGGGGGTGTTCGTCGTCCGGGCGCCGACCGGGGAGCCCGTCCTCCTGAACCGGGCCGGAGAGCAGATCCTGGGGCGCCCGACTGATCCCGCCCGCGGCTCGGAGGGTTACAGCGAGACGTACGCGATCGAGCGTGAGGACGGCTCGCCGTATCCGACGGACGAGGTCCCGGTGGCGATAACGCTCCGGACCGGCCGGCCCGAGACGCGCAGCGACATGTGGGTCCGGCGGCCGGACGGCGGGCGGGTCGCGATCCGCGCTTCCAGCGCGCCGATCTTCGGGCCGAACGGTCGCCTGAGCCAGGCGGTGGCGGTGTTCGAGGATACCACCCGGGAGCGCGAGCTGGACCGGGCGAAGGACGAGTTCGTCGGTCTCGCCTCGCATCAGCTGCGGACCCCGGCCAGCGGTGTGAAGGCGTGGCTGTCGATGCTCCTGGACGGCGACGCGGGCGAGCTGACCGAGGACCAGGCGGAGTTCGTGGCCCGGGCGTACGAGAGCAACGACCACGGCCTCCACCTGATCGAGGATCTCCTGGCGGTGACCAGGATCGAGAGCGGCCGCTACCGCGTGCGCCTGGGCCCGGTGGACATGGCGGCGCTGGCGGAGCGGGTGGTCGAGGAGCAGCGCCGGACGATCGAGCGCCGGGACCAGCGGGTCGCCGTGCGGCGGCCGGCGGAGGCGGTGGTGGCCGCGGCCGATGAGGCGAAGATCCGGATGGCCATCGCGAACCTGGTGGACAACGCCAGCAAGTACACGCCGCGTGGAGGAGATCTCGAAGTGGCCGTGGCGGCGGCGTCCGGGAGGGTCGAAGTGGCGGTCCGGGACTCCGGTGTGGGGATATCGGAGGAGGACCGCGGTAGATTGTTCCAGCGCTTCTCGCGGATCGAGCGGCGGGAAACGGCGGAGGTCGCGGGGACCGGCCTCGGGCTATACCTGGTGAAGCAGATCGTCGACCTGCACGATGGAACGATCGAGGTGGAATCGGAGGCCGGGGCGGGGACCACGTTCACCATCGGGCTGAGGAGGATCGAGTGAGCGGACACAGGATTCTGGTGGTCGAAGACAACCCGCTCCTGCGCTCGGCCTACGTGACGAAGCTCTCGATGGAAGGATTCCGGGTCCGGGCCGCCGAGGACGGCGAGGAGGCCCTCGCGATGGCCCGGGAGTTCGATCCGGAGCTGATCGTGCTCGACCTGCTCATGCCGCGGATGAACGGCATCGAATTCCTCCGCGCGTACGACGTGAAGGGAGAAGGACGGGACGTCCAGGTGATCGTGTTCAGCAACTCGTCGGTTCCCGGGGCGATGGAGGAGGCGGTCGAGCTCGGCGCGGCGCGCGTCCTGACCAAATCGACCGTCACGCCGAAGGAGCTGGTCCTCCGGGTCCGCGAGCTCCTCGGCTCCGACTGATCCCCACCGGAAAGGCGCACCCATGCAGGTCGGAATCGTCGGTCTCCCCAACGTGGGGAAGTCCACCTTGTTCAACGCCCTGACCTCGGCCGGGGCCCAGGCGGCCAACTACCCCTTCTGCACCATCGATCCGAACCTGGGCGTGGTGGCGGTGCCGGACGACCGGCTGGACCGCCTGGCCGTGGCGTTCGAGACCGAGAAGGTGACGCCCGCGACGATCGAGTTCGTCGACATCGCCGGCCTGGTGGAAGGGGCCAGCTCCGGCGAGGGGCTGGGCAACCAGTTCCTGTCCCACATCCGCCAGGTGGCGGCGATCGCCCACGTGGTGCGGTGCTTCCCGTCCTCCGACGTGGTCCACGTGTACGGAGACGTGAATCCGATCCGCGACAAGGAGGTGATCGAGACCGAGCTGGCCCTGGCCGACCTGGCGGTGGCCGAGAAGCGGCACGAGCGGGTGGCGAAGCAGGTGAAGATCGGCCACAAGGACCTGGCGCCCGAGCTCTCGGGCCTGGGGAAGATCCTGCCGGCGCTCCGCGAGGGACGCCCCGCGCGGACGGTCGAGCTGGACCCGTTCGAGGAGGCGGCGGTCCGCTCGTACGGCCTCCTGACGCGGAAGCCCGTCCTCTACGTGGCGAACGTGGCCGAGGCGGACCTGGCGGCGGCGGTGGCGGATCCGGCGTCGGTCCCCGGCGTGGCCGAGCTGGCGCGGGCGGCCGAGGCGGAGGGCGCCCGGCTGGTCGCCGTCTGCGGCGACCTGGAGGCGGAGCTGGCGGCGCTGCCGCGCGAGGACCGGCACGCGTTCCTGGAGGACCTGGGGCTTGCCGAGAGCGGCCTCCGGCGCGTGATCCACGCCGCCTACGACCTGCTGGGCCTGCTCACGTTCTTCACCGCCGGCCCCAAGGAGGTCCGCGCCTGGACGATCCACCGGGGGGACACCGCGGTGGACGCCGCCGGCGAGATCCACTCCGACATGGCCCGCGGGTTCATCCGGGCCGAGGTGGTGGGGTGGGAGGACTACGAAAGGGCGGGGGTGTCGCTCAACAAGGCCCGGGAGATGGGCGTGGCCCGGGGCGAGGGCCGCGACTACGTGGTCCGGGACGGCGACGTGGTGCTGATCCGCTTCAACGTGTAGCGGATCAGCTCCCGGGCGTCGGGAACACGACCGGGCTCTCGTTGCCGTGGTGGTCCACCGCGGCCACACCGAAGAACCAGTTGTCGACGACGAGGCCCTCCATGGTGGCGCCGGTGGCCGTCCCGACCCATTCCCACCGGTCCCAGGTCGGGGAATCGGTGGCCCGCCAGTACACCTTGTAGCCGGCCAGGCCGGGGTCCTCGACGGGGGACCAGGCGAGGCGGGCGGCCGGCTCCACGGCGCCGCCGATCCGGACCGAGTCGGGAGGCGCCGGCGCGAAGGCGAGGGCGCCCAGGGTGGCCACGTTCAGCGCCGTCAGCTTCGCGGCGTAGTCGAACTCGACCTCCTCCACGACGTCCCCGTACTCCACGCCGTCCTCGACCCGGACGTCCTGGTGCTGGCGCCGGTAGTCCTCGTTCGTCTCCATGATCCGGACGGCGGGGAAGCCGGCGTCGTTGAACGGC
>CAZUIY010000035.1:0-19912 GCA_964619975.1 uncultured Gemmatimonadales bacterium | reverse complement strand
CTTCAGCGACTGGATGAAGCAGACCGCCGCCACCAGGTACGCGAGATGGATCAGCTCGCTCACCGGCGGCGGAAGAGCTTCAGCATGCGGTGGGTGACCCAGAAGCCGCCCACCACGTTGATGGCGGCCAGGAAGACGGCCGCCAGGCCCAGCCAGCCGCCGAGGCCCAGCGGGCCGAAGCCCGCCGCCAGCATCGCCCCCACCAGGATGATGCCGCTGATCGCGTTGGTGACCGACATGAGCGGCGTGTGGAGGGCCGGGGTGACCTTCCAGATCACCTGCCAGCCGACGAAACAGGCCAGAACGAACACCGTGAAGTGGGCCAGGAAGCTCTCGGTCATCCGTTCTCTCCTTCCGGCAGCGCGGTGCCGCCCACCGCCGCCGTCGCGGGCGGCCCGGCGGCGTCTTCGATCCGGTCGCGGCCCTCGTGCAGCACCACAGTGCTCCACCCGACCTCGTCCTCCAGGTCGATGGCGAACCCGTCCTCCGACCAGAACTCGCTCACCAGGTTCAGCACGTTCCGCGCGTAGAGCTGGCTGGCGTGGATCGGCACCCGCGCCGGCAGGTTCGCGTAGCCGATCACCGTGACCCCGTTGAAATCGACCGCCTCGTCCAGCCGCGAGAGGGCGCAGTTGCCGCCCTGCTCGACCGCCAGGTCGACGATCACCGAGCCCCGCCGCATCGCCGCCACCATCTCCTCCGTGATCAGGACCGGCGCCGCGTGACCGCGGATCAGCGCAGACGAGACCACCACGTCGACCTCGGCCAGGTGGACCGCCAGGAGCTCGCGCTCCTTCATCAGGAACTCCTCGGACTGGGCCGCCGCGTACCCGCCCGCCGTCTCCTCGGCCTCCAGCTCCATCTCGACGAACCGCGCCCCCAGCGACTCCACCTGGTCGCGGACCGCGGGCCGGGGATCGAACGCGCGGACCACGGCGCCAAGCCGCTTCGCGGTGGCGATCGCCGAGAGCCCCGCCACACCGGCGCCGATCACCAGCACCTGCGCCGGCGTGACGGTGCCGGCGGCGGTCATGAGGAGCGGAAAGAACCGCCCGTAGGCGTGGGCGGCTTCGAGAATCGCCCGGTAGCCGGCGATGTTCGCCATGGACGAGAGCGCGTCCATCTTCTGGGCCCGGGCGATCCGCGGCACCGACTCCATCGCCAGCGCCGTCGCGCTCCGCTCGAGCAGGGCGGCCACCACGTCGGCGCGGGCCTCCGGGTAGAGGAACGAGACCAGCGTGCCGCCCCGCCGGAGCCCGGCCGCCTCGACCGCCGTGGGCGGCTGGACCTTGAGCACCAGGTCGGCCTCCCACGCCTCGGCCGCGGTGGCCACGGTGGCGCCCGCCGCCCGCCAGGCGTCCTCGTCGATGGCCGCGGCGAGGCCGGCACCGCGCTCGACGAAGACATCCGCGCCCTTGGCCACGAACTTCCGCACCGTCTCCGGCGTCACCGCCACGCGTCGCTCGTCGGGACGGATCTCTCTCGGAACTCCGATTCGCATCGCTCTCCTGGTCCGGGGCGAGAAAAATCGGCCCCAGTATACGGACTTCCACGGCCCGCCGCCCGTCGTGTACCTTGGGGCCCTCATGTCCGAATCCAGCCTCTGGGATCGCCTGCGGAAGACCCGCCTGGTCCAGACCCTCGTCGTCTATCTGGCCGGCGCCTGGGTCGCCCTCCAGGTGGTGGCGCTGTTCACCAACGCCTTCGACTGGCCGAAGTGGGTCATGCGCGCCTCCATCGTCACGCTGGCCGTGGGACTCGTGATCGTGATGGCCGCGGTCTGGGCCCACGGCCGCTCGCGCCGCGAAGCGGACGCGGCCGGCGATCCGGACGCGGCGCAGCCCCGCTCCGGCCGGCCGGTGATCGCCGGCGTCGTCACGCTGGCGCTGGTCCTGATCGGGGCGGCGCTCTGGGTGATCGTCCAGGACCGGGGGCGGAGCTTCACTCCGGGCGACGCCGTCGCCGACGCCGCGCCGGGCATCGCGATCCTCCCATTCACCGTGAACGACGAGGCGCAGGCCCGGTGGCGCGAGGGGATGATCGACCTCCTCTCGGCGAACCTGGACGGGGCCGGCGGCCTCCGGGCCATCGACAGCCGGACCGTGCTCGCGCGCTGGCGGGAGGAGGCGGGCGAGCGGGAGGACGTCGACCTGGCGACCGCGCTGTCGGTGGCCCGGTCCGCCGGCGGGCGCTACGGGCTGATCGGCAGCGTCGTCTCCTCCGGCGAGCGGCTGCGGATCGTGGCCGAGCTGCACGACCTGGAGGACGGCGCCAACCTGGGCCAGCGGCAGGTGGAGGGGGCCGCCGATTCGATCTTCGGGCTGGTGGACCGGCTCTCGATCGAGGTGCTCGGCCTGGTCCTCGAGACCGGGCGGGAGGGCCTCCCGCGGGTCGACCTGGCGCGTGTCACCACGTCGTCCGTTCCGGCGCTCAGGGCCTACCTGGACGGGGAGGCGCTCTTCCGCCAGGGCGACTTCGCCGACGCGATCCCGGCCTACGAGAGCGCGGTCGAGGCGGACTCCGCGTTCGCGCTGGCCCACTACCGGCTGGGAGAGGCGTACGGCTGGACCGACGCGATCTCGCCGAAGGTGGCCGAGAGCTACCGGACCGCCCGTCGCTTCGCCGACCGGCTGCCGCCGCGCGACGCGGAGCTGCTGGACGTGAGCCTCGCCTACACCACGGCCCACGATTCGGCCACGTCCCGCGCCCGCACCGCGGTCCAGAAGTACCCGGACGATCCCAACGCCGCCCACCTGCTCGGGGAGGTGTACTTCCACCTCCCCCACCAGGCGGTCGTTCCGCCGGACTCCGCCGCCCGCCAGTTCGATCGGGCGGTGGCGCTGGACTCCCTCTACACTCCGGCGTTCATCCACCTGGTCGACATCGCGTTCCGTCAGGCGGACAGCGTGAGGGTCGCCGAGCTGCTCGAGCACGAGGATCCCGACAGCGACTTCGGGGAGAGCCACCGGCTGGCGTTTCGCCTCGCCTTCGGGGACTCGGCCTCGGCCGGGGCCGCGGTGGCGCGGCTGGCGGAGTGGGCGGCGAACCCGCGGACGATCGGTCGCGTGTCGCGGACCCTGGGCCTGCTGAGCCATCCGCGGTTCCTGGCGCTCCAGCAGAGGGCGTCCACGGCGTTGCTGGCCCCCGGCGAAACGCTCCCGCCGCAGGCCCAGATGGGCGTGGCGTTCAGCCTCTTCGCGTCCGGCCGGCTCTCGGACATCGCCTCGATGGCCGAGACCGGAGTGCTCAACCCGGCCGCCGTCCGGCAGATCGCGGCGATGGGGCGCCACCTCGACGCTCCGTTGCCCGAGTCCCTGGCCGGGATCGGCGGGCCGGCCCAGGCCGACACCCTCCTGGTGTTCGACCAGGTCTTCGGCGCCATGGAAGCGCTCGAGTCGGGCGACCGGGCCGGAGCGAGAGCTTCCCGGAGTCGCCTCGCCACGATCGCGCGCACGCGGGAGGAGGCCGGCGATTCGGCCGCCGCCAGCCAGATCCGCCAGATGGTGATGATGATCGAGGGCCGGGAGGCGATGCTGGACGGCCGGGACGAAGAGGCCCTGCCGCTCCTCGAGCGCGCCTTCCACGGCAGCGGGAACCAGCCGATCGCGATCTGGCTGGCGGATCTCCACGAGCGCGCGGGACGGACCGAGCGGGCGGCCCGGTACCTGGAGCTGCTGGCGCCGAGCGCGTGGGTCGGCCAGCGGCTCGGCGCGCTGTACGAGGAGCTGGGCCGCCGGGACGAGGCGATCGAGGCGTACGCGTGGGTGACCCAGGCGTGGGAGAGCGCCGACCCCGCGCTCCAGCCCCGGGTGGTGGAGGCGCGCGGCGCGATCGCCCGGTTGCGTGGCTTACAGCGGGGGTAACCCCGGCGTCGTAGGCTCGGATCTCACCCGAGTCCGAATGCGGAGGTGGGACCGATGACGAACAAGAGCCCGGAACAGGAAGCGTTCGAGAACCAGAAGGACAGCCGCCAGCCCCCGCGCCAGGAAGAGCGCGGCCCCGAGCCGCCGCCCGGCATGGGGAGCAAGCAGGCGGAGAAGGGGAAGGGGACCGGCCCCGCGCCGCTCCCCCGGGACCAGGTCGGCGGACGCGACTGACCCGCTCCACGATCGCCTCACACGACGAAGGGCCGTCCCGGGGGACGGCCCTTCTTTCGTCTACCGTCGCTCCGGCCGGCTCAGGAGGCCAGCGAAGCCTCCAGCTCGATCTCGACGCCGGCCAGCGCCTTCGATACCGGACAGTTCTCCTTCGCCCCCTCCGCCGCCTCGCGGAAGGCGGCCTCGTCGATCCCGGGCACCGTTCCCTCGGTGACCAGTCGGATCGTCGAGATGCGGGCGCCGCTCTCGTCCGCCCGCAGATCCACGTGGGCGGTGGTCGAGATCCGCTCGGGGGAATGGCCCGCCTTCTCAAGCGCGCCCGCCAGGGCCATCGAGAAGCAGGCCGCGTGGGCCGCCCCGATCAACTCCTCGGGGTTCGTTCCGTCGCCCTCCTCGAACCGCGAGCCGAACGAGTAGGCTCCCCGCCAGACTCCGTCTCCCACCTCGAGCGAGCCGGACCCGCCCTTCAGGCCGCCATCCCATTCCGCGCTACCCTTCCGCTTCGCCATCTTCCTCCTCGGGACTACAGTGCCGGCTGGAGCTCGCCGCAGCCGACCAGGGTTTCCTGATCATCCGACTGGTGAATCTGAACAGAGTAATCGTCGGTCGGGTCGAGCGCCGTGTCCAGGATCACGGTGGCGCTGGCGTCGCCCGTCTGGTTCGGCCGAAGCTCGGGATACGCTTCCGGCGATCCCACTACCTGGCCCACCTGGCCACAGGGACCTTCGTGGATGTACCACGGATGGACGCCACCGGCCGAGCCGCCGTCCAGCGTCACGTTCATGCGCGTCTGGCCCGTCGTCAGGATGGAGCCCGTGGCGAACCCTCCGTGTCCCATGCCACCCATGGCACGGATGTCGGCCGTCCAGAGGGCCGAGAGAGGCCGCCTGTCGTCCTGCTGGCCCCCGCCGATCATCGCGCAGCCCGTCAGTACCAGCACCGTCGCCATCGCCGTCGATCGCTTCTTCATATCGATACCCTCCAGTTCTCGGTCTGTCGTGCCTGCGAAAGAGTATCGTCAGGGCAGACGAATCGGGGGAAGCAGATTTCTGACACGGTCGATGCCCGCCGCCCCGGGCTCCTCCATATGGATCCGCAGAACCCGGCGGCCGGCCTCCTCGAGCGCCGCTACGTCCCCCAGCGCCTGGGCGCGCTCCAGGGCCCGGAACCCGACCCCGGACGCCTCGGTTCCCGGCGAGTCGGGAATCGGCACGTCCTCGGGGCTGTCGGCGGTCAGGACCAGGAAGCGGCCCCGGCCGGCGTCCCCCTTGTGGAGCTGGCCGGTGGAGTGGAGGTAGCGCGGGCCGTACGCGGCCGTCGCCGCGATGCCGCGCGCGGCGGAGATCCGAACCCGCAGCCGCTCCATCGCGGCGGTCGTCTCCGGCTCCGGTGGGAGCCAGGCGAGAACCGCCACGTAGTCCGGCGGCGCGGCGCGCTCGAGGAAGCCGGACAGGGCCCCGGCCAGGCTGTCCGCCCCGACGTCCCCGTACACCCGGTCGGCGCCGTCCACCAGGGCCGGCTCCGGCTCCGGCAGCGCCCCCCGCTCGCGGAACGCCTCCAGCATCTCCCCCGCCCGCCGCTTGGCCGACTCCACGTTCGGCTGGTCGAACGGCTGGACGTCGATCACGTGTCCCGCGACCGCGGTGGCGAACTCCCAGAGGTAGAACCAGGCGGCCAGGTCGTACGGATCCGCCAGGTCCAGCTCCACGACCGGGTGCCCGGCCGCCGCGATGGCATCCGCCTGGGGGGCGGGTTCACCGTCCGCCAGGCGGAGCCGGACGAACAGGCGGTCGTCCCCGAGGGCCTCCGGATCCCCCACGGAGGTCTCGACCACGGGCAGCACGCCCCGACCCTCCTTGCCGGTCGACTCCGCGACCAGCTGCTCGATCCAGGCGCCGAAGGCGTGGAGCCGGGGCGGCAGGAGGAGCGTCAGCTTGTCGCGCCCCTCCAGCGCCATCGCGCCGACGATCGCGCCCAGCCGGGCGCCGGGATTCGCGCGCGGGTCGGGCTCGCGGCACGCCTCGGCCGCGGCCGCCGCCCGCTCGAGGAGCCGCGGCAGGTCCACCCCCACCAGCGCCGCCGGCACCAGCCCGAACCAGGTCAGCGCCGAGTAGCGGCCGCCCACGTCGGGATCGGCGAGGAAGACGGCGCGGAAGCCGATCGCGTCGGCCATCTCCGCCAGGCGGCTGCCGGGATCGGTGATCGCCACGAACCGCTTCGCCGCCGCGGCCTCGCCGAGCGACTCCACCGCCACCCGGTGGAAGCGCTTGAAGAGCGACAGTGTCTCGACCGTCGTCCCCGACTTGGAGGAGACGATCCACAAGGTGCTCGCGGGGTCGAGCCGCGCCTCGGCGGCGGCCACCGCGGCCGGGTCGGTGGAGTCCAGCACCTCCAGCTCCATGCCGCGGCCGCCGAACACCTCGGCGAACACCTCCGGCGCCAGGCTGGAGCCGCCCATGCCGATCAGCGCCACGCGGGTCAGGCCGTCGGCCCGAGCCTCCACCACGAGCCGCTCGGCCGGCTCCAGGCCGCCGGCGGGTCCGGCAGGCGCTTCCAGCCATCCCAGCCGGTCGGCGATCTCGTCGGGATCCGGCCGCCACAGCGTGTGGTCGCGGGCGTGGATCCGCTCGACGGCCCGCTCGTCCGCCAGGCGCTGGAGCGCGGCGTCGACCGCCTCGGCGCAGGCGCCCGGGCGCTCCTCCATTCCCGGCGAGGTCACTTCCCGGGCTTCCCCTTCTCGCCGGCCCGCAGCTCCCGCTCGGCCCGGTGCCAGTCGTCCTCGTCCAGGCCGTGGCCGCCGCCCCGCTCCTGGTGGATCTCGTAGGCGCGCTGGCGGATCTCGTCGTCGGTGGGTCCGCGGCCGCCGGACGACTTCTTCGACGCCTTGCCGGCGGTCTTGGCCGAGACCTTGCCAGCGGCCTTCTTACCGGCCGATTTCGCCGGCGCCTTGCCCGCGGCCTTCTTGCCCGCGGCCTTTTTCCCGGCGGCCTTCGTCGACGACGTTCCAGCGGCCTTCTTCCCGGCCGTCTTCTTCGACGCCTTGCCCGCGTCTGTGTTGCCGGATTCCTTGTCGGGACCGGCGGGACCCGTGTCGGGCCGATCGATCATGGCATCCTCCTTCTCTGGCGGAGATATCCTCACTCACTTCGGAGTGTAGGATCCGCCCCGCGTCGCCGCAGTAGCCCACCTGACATGGACATGGGATAGACAGGAAAGGACCGGGGTAGGATCGACGCCGGCGGGCGTTCCCCGTGCGATCTATCGGATCTCGATCACCCAGGGCATGACGGTCAGCGGCCGTCCGGGTCCGGCCTCCAGCGCCGCTCGCGCCCCCGGCACCAGGCGCAGGAGCTCCCGGGCGCGGGCCGCGACCAGCGGCGACCCCAGGCCCGTGCCCGTCGCGTCCGTCCGGGCGGGCACCATCTGGAGCTGCATCGCCTCCTGGAGCCGCTCCAGAAACGAGGGCTCGCCCGGGTAGACGTGGAGTCGGACCACCGCGTCGGGGTCGATGCCGGCCAGTCCCTTGGCGGTCGCCAGCGCCGCCTCGAGGCCCCCCATGCCGTCCACCAGGCCCCGCTCGCGCGCCGCCGCCCCGGTCCATACGCGCCCGCGGGCCACCGCGTCCACCGCCGGCACCGTCATCTCGCGGCCGGCCGAGACACGCTGCAGGAAGCTCTGGTAGGTGTGCTCGATCAGCCGTCGGAAGGTCTCCCGCTCGGCCTCGGTCATCGGCCGGTTGAACGGGGGGAACCCGGCGCCCTCGGTCGTCCGCACCTGGTCCCACGTGACGCCGGTCTTCTCCCACATGCCGCTCAGGTCGAACAGCACCGCGAACACGCCGATCGACCCGGTGATCGTGGTCGGCTCGGCCAGGATCGAGTCCGCCCCGGCCGCGATGTAGTACCCGCCGGAGGCCGCCACGTCGCTCATCGAGACGACGACAGGCACGACCTCGCGGAGCTCCTCGACCGCCGCCCAGATCTCCTCCGAGGCGAGCGCGTCACCGCCCGGCGAGTCGACCCGGAGCACCACCGCGTCCACGTCCTCGTCGGCCGCCACCTCGCGCAGCATCCGGGTCATCGTCCAGGCGCCCATCGTCTGACCGAAGAGGGGGTCGAAGCCGCTCTCGCCGCCGATGATCGTGCCGGTCGCGTAGACCAGCGCCACCGTTCCCTCGGCCCGGCCGGGCGGCCCCGGCATGTCCCGCGCGTAGTCACGGATGTCGATCGTGTGCCAGTCGGGGTCGCCGGGGGCGACCTCTTCCGGGGCGACGTCCAGCGCCTCCGCCAGCGCGCCCTGGAGCACGTCGCTCTCGTGCATCTCGCCGTCGATCAGACCCAGCGCCTCCAGGTCGCCCGACAGGTAGACCCCGCGCTCCAGCGCCTCCAGGAACCGCTCCCGGTCGACCTCGCGCGCTTCCACCACGGCCGCCACGAACCGCTCGTGGATCAGGTTCAGGATGGCGAGCGTGGCCTCCTCGTCCTCGGGGCTCATGTCGTCGCGCCGGAACATGTCGGCGCCGCTCTTGTACTCCCCGATCGCCTCCACCTGGGGGTCGATCCCCAGCTTCTCGAGCGTGCCCCGGATGAACGGCGTCTCCACCTGGAAGCCGTTCAGCTCCATCCCGGCGTCGGGCATCACGTAGATCCGGTCCGCCGCCAGCGCGACGTAGTAGCCGAGCTCGTTGGTGACGGCCATGTAGGCGTGAACGAACTTGCCGGCGTCGCGGACCGCCTGGAGCCGCGAGCGGATCTCCTCCGCCTTGGCCCAGCCGTACCCGGGCCAGCCGACCCGCAGGTAGACGCCGGCGATCCGGTCGTCCTCGGCGGCCCGCTCCAGCGCCAGCGCCAGGTCCAGCAGCTCGTGCTGCGCCCCCAGGAGCTGCTGCCCGAAGAGGTCCTGCGGCGCCCGCTCCACCACCAGGCCGCTCAGGTCCACCACCAGGATTCCCGGCCGGTCGAAGTCGACCCGCGGCTGACTGCCCATGAGCGGCCCCAGGAGCCGCCCCATCGTGAAGACGGTGAACCCGAGGACGACCAGAACGCCGACCAGGATGAACACGGTGCGCTTCTTCATGGGGGCCAAGACTCGACGGCGGTCGCGGCGGAGTCAAGATAAGATGACGGGACCACCGAGACGGGAGGAGGTGTGAAATGGCGGAATGGTTCAGAGGCCTGGACGCCGTGTCGCAGGCGCTGCTGGCCGGCCTCGGCACGTGGCTCCTGACCGCCGCCGGCGCCGCGCTCGTCTTCTTCACCCGCCGCATGCCCCAGGTCCTCCTGGACGCGCTCCTCGGGTTCGCCGCCGGCGTCATGATCGCCGCCAGCGTCTGGTCGCTGATCATCCCCGCGATCGAGATGTCGGAGGCCCGCGGCGACGTGCCGTGGATGGCCGCCCTGATCGGGTTCCTGGCCGGCGGCGCGTTCCTGCGGATGGCCGACGCCGCGCTGCCGCACCTGCACCCGGGCCTGCCGCGGGAGGAGGCCGAGGGCCCGCCGTCGGCCTGGCGCCGGGCGACGCTCCTGGTCATGGCGATCACGCTCCACAACATCCCCGAGGGCCTGGCGGTGGGAGTGGCGTTCGGCGCGGCCGCGGTCCAGCTGGACGCGGGGCTGGTCGCCGAGGGCGGCGCCACGTTCGCCGGCGCCGTGGCGCTCGCGATCGGGATCGCGCTCCAGAACTTCCCGGAGGGGATCGCGGTGGCGATGCCGCTCCGGCGCGAGGGGGTCCGGCCCCTCCGCGCCTTCGGCTACGGGCAGGCGTCCGCCGTGGTGGAGCCGTTCGCGGCGGTGGTCGGCGCGGCGGCCGTCCTGGCGGTGGGCTCGCTCCTCCCCTACGCCCTCGCCTTCGCCGCGGGGGCCATGATCTACGTCGTGGTGGAGGAGCTGATCCCGGAGAGCCAGCAGTCCGGCAACACCGACCTGGCCACCGCCGCCACCATGGTCGGGTTCGCGGTCATGATGGTGCTGGACGTGGCGCTCGGATGACCCGCGCGTAAGAAGGACGACGGCGGCGCTCGCCGCGCCGTGGATCTTGGGCTCCAGGGCCGCGAACCACGACGAAGGAGGAACGATGAGCCCGCACACCCCGGATCAGAAGACCGGAATGAAGGGAGCCCAGCGGAAGGCGCCGCCGGTGCCGGAAGAGGAGAGCCCGCGGCGGCGGCCGGAGGAAGCCGGCAGGGGCGGCGACGAGCGCCACCGGGTCCGCGACGAGGAGCTGGACGAGAACGTCTGATCCCGTCCCCCCGCCACCGGGGCGGGCCGCGTCTTCCATCCGCGGTCGCCCCGGTGTATCCTCTCCTACTCCATGAACGACATCTGGACGCGTCTCAAGGACATCCGCCTGTTCCGCGCGCTGGCCGTCTTCTTCGCCGGCGCGTGGGTCGCCCTGCAGGTCGCCGCCTTCACCATCGACCGCTTCGGGTTCCCGGAGTGGACGCTCACCGTCACGCTGGTCCTTCTGGGGATCGGTCTGGCGGTGATTCTCGCCACGGCCTGGATCAAGACCCGGGTGGCGCGGCGGGACGCGGCGGGCCTGGAATCGTCCGGGGGGCTCCGCCGGTTCACCTGGCGCCGCGCCCTGGCCGGCGGCGGGTTCGCCTTCTCGATCCTGTTCGGCCTGGCCGGCCTGTGGGTCGTGATCCAGGACCGCGGCCGCTCCTTCGCCCCCGACGACGCGCACGCCGAGGCGGCCCCGGCCGTCGCCGTCCTGCCGTTCGAGGCCGCCGGCGTCGGGCTCGAGTCGTGGCGGGAGGGCGCCATCGACCTGATCTCGACCAACCTGGACGGCGCCGGCGGCCTGCGGGCCCGCGCGGCTGACCCCGCGTTCTTGCGGTCCCACCCGGCGCCGGCGATTCTTTCTTCGGTGCGTCTCTTCGTGATCCCCTGCCTCGCCGCCCTCCACGCCGCCTGCGCCTCGACGCCGGCGACCGCGCCTCCCGCCGCGCACGACGTGCTGATCGCGGGCGGCACCGTGGTCGACGGCACCGGCGCCGCCGGCGTCCGCGCCGACGTGGCGATCGCCGGCGACCGGATCGTGGCGATCGGCACCGGCCTCGGCGCCGCGCGGGACACGCTGGACGCCACCGGCCACGTCGTCGCCCCCGGGTTCATCGACATGCTGGGCCACTCCGAGTTCCGGCTCCTGGCCGACGGCCGCGCGATCTCCAAGATCACCCAGGGCGTGACCAGCGAGATCACCGGCGAGGTCTCGAGCGTGGTTCCGGCGTCCGAGCGGCCGCGTGAGGAGCGGCGCTCCGAGATCGAGCCGTGGGGGGTCGAGTACACCTGGGACGACCTGGACGGGTACTTCGCGCGGCTGGAGTCGCAGGGGACGGCGATCAACCTGGGCACCTGGGTGGGGCTCTCGTCCCTCCGGATCCACGGCGTGGGGGGCGAGGACCGGCCGGCCACCGACGCCGAGATGGGCGAGATGCGCCGCGCGCTGGGCGAGGCGATGGCCCAGGGCGCGTTCGGCCTCTCGTCGGGTCTGATCTACGCCCCGGGCCGCCACGCCACGACCGACGAGATCGTCGAGCTGGCCCGCGTGGTGGCCGACTCCGGCGGCTTCTACGCCACCCACATGCGGAGCGAGGGCGACCGCCTGCTGGAGGCGATCGACGAGGCGATCGAGATCGGGGAGCGCTCCGGCGCGCCGGTCCTGATCCACCACCTGAAGGCGAGCGGCAAGCGGAACTGGGGCCGGATGAGTCTGGCGGTCGAGCGGATCCAGGCGGCGCGCGACCGCGGGCTGGACGTGATGGCCAGCGTCTACCCGTACATCGCCTCGTCCACGGGACTGGACCAGATCCTGCCCGGCTGGGTGTCCGAGGGCGGTACGGAGGCCACGCTCGCGCGGCTGTCGGACCCGGCGCTCCGCGACTCGATCGAGGCCGAGCTCTCCTCCGTGTCACCCACCGGCGACTGGGCGCTCGGCACGTCGGCCGGCGGCCCCTCCGGCGTCCAGGTGTCGGACGTGGTGGTCGACTCGCTGGAGTCGTACGAGGGGATGCGCCTGGACGCCATCGCCGAGGCCCGCGGCCAGAGCGCCGCCGCCGCCGCGATCGACCTGCTGGTGGCGGACTCGCTCCGGACCAGCGCCATCTACTTCTCGATGAGCGAGGACGACCTGGTGACCGCCATGCGCCAGCCGTGGGTCGTGATCGGCGGCGACGCGGGCGTTCGGGCGCTCGACGGGCCCCTCTCCACCGATCAGCCGCACCCGCGCGCCTTCGGCACGTTCCCCCGGATCCTCTGCCGCTACTCGCGGGAGATGGGCGTGTTCCCGATGGAGGAGGCGGTCCGCCGGATGACGTCGCTGCCGGCGGCCCGCGCGGGCCTGCCCGAGCGGGGCGTCCTCCAGGCCGGCCATTTCGCCGACGTCACGGTCTTCGACCCCGCCACCGTCTGCGACCGCGCCACGTTCGAGTCGCCGAAGGAGCTCGCGGTGGGGATCCGCCACGTTCTGGTGAACGGCGTGCCGGTGATGCGGGACGGCGCGCCTACGGGAGCGCGGCCGGGCCGGGGCCTCCGAGCGGGTCCTGTCCCGGGTCCGTAGGTCCGTCAGTTTCGTAACGCGCTCGTAACGCACCCCCCTGTAAGATGAATGACAGATGACAACCCCGAGCAGAATCCACGCGATGCAACCCCTCTATCTGACCTGCCCTCGCACCGGCCGGCGCGTCGACACCGGCGTCACCATCGACCGCGCCTCGCTCGCCGACTACACGCCGCGGAACGGCCGGACCTTCTGCGTCCACTGCGCCAACACCCACCCCTGGAACCGGGACACGCTGGTTCTCGAGGATTCGTCCATTCTTCTGGACGAGCCGCCCGTTTCGATGGACGCTGGAGCGCCGCCGCCGCAATAGCCCTTCTCGGATCTTGCCCGGCGAGCGACTCGTTCCCATCTTGGCTTCCTGTTCCGCTCCTCCACCTCCATCCTCTTCCCGAGGGTTCCCCCCATGCACGCGCTGCGTCGGCTTTCGCTTCCGCTCGCCGCTCTGGTTCTCTCCCTCCCGTCCGCCACGACCGGACAGGAGGTGCGCTTCGGATCTCCGCACGCGCTCGGTGAGGGCGCGGTCCGCACCTACGCCATTCTCGACGCCGACGGTCGCGTCTCCGAGCTCGGCTACGCCATCGACGAAGCGGCGATCCGCACGCTTCCCCCGGGCGACGACTTCGTGGTATCGCCCGACCCCCTGCTGGAAGCGCCCTTCCTGACCATGGACCTGCCGCTTCCCGAGGGCCACGGCACGCCATTCCGCTTCGCCATGTTCGACTGGAATCCGAAGGGACACCCGCCGGTCATGTACGAGCTGGCCCATTTCGATTTCCACTTCTACATGATCGATCCCGCCGAGCGGGACGCGATCCTGGCGACCGACGCGGCCGAGCTCGACCTGCGCGGCGGCCGCGCCCCCGAGGTCGGTCTGCTGCCGGCCAACTACGTGTATCCCGGCCGGGCGTCGGTCATGAAGATGGGGGGGCACTGGATCGATCCCGCCTCGCACGAGTTCCACGGCCAGGAGTTCGACCGGACGTTCATCTACGGCACCTGGGACGGCCGCGTCATCTTCATCGAGCCGATGATCACGCGGGCCTTTCTGGAGTCGCGCGGAGAGGCGACGCAGGCGATCGCGCTTCCCGAGCGCTGGGCCTCGACCGGCCGCTACCCGACCGGGTATCGCGTCTATCACGACGCCGCCTCGGGACAGCACCGGGTCGCGCTGACGGGGTTCGAGGACCGGCCGTAGGAACGCGCGCCGGTCCATCCCGAATCGTTCGATTAGATTCGGGATCCCCATGGCGATCTCCGACTTCCATCCCGCCGTCCGCCGCTGGTTCGAGCGCGCCTTCCCCGAAGGCGCCTCCGCCCCGCAGGAACGGGGATGGCCGGCGATCCGTGGGGGCCGACACACCCTGATCTCGGCCCCCACCGGCTCGGGCAAGACGCTGGCCGCCTTCCTCTCGGCGATCGACGAGCTGGTGCGGGCGGGGATCGAGAGCGGCGGCGAGCTCCCCGACCAGACCCGCGTCCTCTACATCTCGCCACTCAAGGCCCTCGGCAACGACATCGAGCGGAACCTGGCGTTCCCGCTGGAGGGGATCCGGGCGGAGCTCTCCGCCGGAGGCTTCCCCGACGTCGGGATCCGGACCGCCGTCCGGACCGGTGACACCCCTTCCTCCGAACGACAGAAGCATCTGACGCGGCCGCCGCACCTCTACGTCACGACGCCGGAGTCGCTCTACATCCTCCTCACCACCCGGCGCGGCCGGGAGATGCTCCAGACGGTGCGGACCGTGATCGTGGACGAGATCCACGCCCTCTACGACGACAAGCGGGGCTCGCACCTGTCGCTCTCCCTGGAGCGGCTGGACCATTTGACTACGTATGGAGTCGCAGGCGACGTCTGGCGGCAGCCGGGGAAGCGGCAGTTCGTGGAGGGCGAGCCGGACTCCGCGCCCGCCGGTGGGCCTCCACTCCGGATCGGGCTCTCGGCGACGGTCAAGCCGGTCGAGGACGTGGCCCGCTTCCTGGTGGGAACCACGCGGGTGGACGAGGCCGGCGCGCCCGACTGCGCGATCGTGGACGAGGGCCACGCCCGCGAGATGGAGCTGGCGATCGAGGTGCCGGGCTCGCCTCTGGAGGCGCTCCTCTCGGGCGAGGCGTGGACCGAGGTGTACGACCGGATCGCCGCGCTCGTCCTCGAGAACCGGACGACGATCGTGTTCGTGAACACGCGGCGGCTGGCCGAGCGGGTGAGCCGCCACCTGGCAGAGCGGCTGGGGGAGGAGCGGGTCACCAGCCACCACGGCTCGCTCTCGCGGGAGCGGAGGCTGGACGCCGAGCGGCGGCTGAAGGCGGGCTCGCTCCGCGCGATCGTGGCGACGGCCTCTCTGGAGCTCGGGATCGACGTCGGCACGGTGGACCTGGTGATCCAGATCGGAAGCCCGAAGCAGATCGGCGCCTTCCTCCAGCGGGTCGGCCGCTCGGGCCGGGTGAAGGGGATGACGGCGCGCGGGCGGATCTTCGCGCTCACGCGGGACGAGCTGGTCGAGACGGCCGCGCTGGTCCGGGAGGCGCAGGCCGGGCGGCTGGACCGGCTGATCCTGCCGGAGGCGCCGCTGGACCTCCTGGCCCAGCAGATCGTGGCCGCCTCCGCCACCCGCGACTGGCCGGCGGACGAGCTCTACGGGCTCCTGAAGGGGGCCTGGCCGTACCGCGCGCTCCCCCGGGAGGACTTCGACGCGGTGGTCCGGATGCTGGCCGACGGCTACGCAACGTCCCGCGGCCGGCGGGCGGCGCGGATCCACTTCGACGGCGTGAACGGGATCATCCGCGGCCGCCGCGGGGCGGCCCTCGCCGCGGTCACCTCGGGCGGCGCCATCCCCGACGTCAGCGACTACGACGTGATCCTGGATCCGGAGGGGACCTTCGTCGGGTCGATCAACGAGGACTTCGCGATCGAGTCGCTGCCGGGCGACGTGTTCCAGCTCGGGAACGCCTCGTGGCGGATCCACAAGATCGAGACCGGCCGCGTCCGCGTGACCGACGCTCACGGCGAGCCGCCCTCGATCCCGTTCTGGCTGGGCGAGGCGCCGGCCCGGACGGCCGAGCTGTCTGAGGCGGTCAGCCGCCTCCGCGGCGACGTGGCCGGCTGGCTCGAGGAAGGGGGCGTGGAGGGGACCGCGGCCCGTCTCGCCGAAGAGATCCCCGGTCTTCCGCCGGAGGCGGCGGAGCAGATCGCGGAGTACGTGGACGCGACCGTGAAGGTCCTCGGCGTGGTCCCCACCCAGCGGACGCTGGTGCTGGAGCGGTTCTTCGACGAGGCGGGCGGGATGCAGCTCGTGCTCCACGCGCCGTTCGGCGGCCGGGTGAACCGCGCCTGGGGCCTGGCGCTCCGGAAGCGGTTCTGCCGCTCGTTCGACTTCGAGCTGCAGGCAGCGGCGAACGAGGACGCCATCGTCCTGTCGCTCGGGCCCCAGCACTCGTTTCCCCTGATCGACGTGTTCGGCTACCTGAAGCGGGCCAGCGCCCGCGAGCTCCTGATCCAGGCGCTCCTGGCGGCGCCGATGTTCCAGACGCGGTGGCGCTGGAACGCCGAGCGCTCGCTCGGAATCCTGAGGTGGGGGAACGGCCGGAAGGTCCCCGCCCAGCTCCTGCGGATGCGGGCCGACGACCTGCTGGTGGCGGCGTTCCCGCAGGCGGCGCAGTGCTTCGAGCACATCGTGGGCGACATCGAGGTGCCGTGGGAGCACCCGATCATCCGTCAGACGGTGGAGGATTGCCTGGTCGAGGCGATGGACGTGGACGCCCTCGAGGCGGTCCTCGGCCAGATCGAGTCCGGCGAGCTGACCCAGGTCGCCCGCGACGTGCCGGAGCCCTCTCCGATGAGCCACGAGGTGATCCACGCCCGGCCCTGGGCGTTCCTGGACGACGCCCCGGCGGAGGAGCGGCGGACGCTGGCGGTCCGGACCCGCCGCGGGCTCGACTTCCGGACGGCCGACGACCTGGGGACGCTGGACGCCGCGGCGATCGAGCGGGTACGGGATGAGGCGTGGCCCGAGCCGGAGGACGGTGACGAGGTCCACGACGCGGTGGCGTGGCTGGGGCTGGTGACGATGGACGAGGCGGAGCCGTGGGCGGACGCGCTGGACGAGCTGGCGCGGGCGGGCCGGGTGGCGCGCGCCGCGGTGCCGGTCGAGGGCAACGGCCGCCGGCTCCGGTTCTGGCTCGCCGCCGAGCGGCTGCCGGAGATCCGCGCCGTATACGGCGACGTGGAGCTCGACCCGACGGTCCAGGCCCCGCCCGCCGAGGCGGAGCGGGCGTGGGACGCGGCGGAAGCGCTGGCGTCGCTTCTGCAGGGCCGCCTGGAGGGCACCGGGCCCGTCACCGCGGCGAAGCTGGCCGCCGACCTGGGCCTGCCACTCGCGCGGGTCGAGGCGGCGCTGGTGGAGCTGGAGAGCGCCGGCGCCATCCTCCGCGGCCAGTTCTCGCCCGGCGCGCCGGAGGTCGAGTGGTGCCACCGCCGGCTTCTGGCGCGGATTCACCGGTACACGATCGAGCGGCTCCGCTCCGAGACGCGGCCGGTGGCGCCGGCGGACTACATGCGGTTCCTCTTCGGCTGGCACGGGATCGGCGCGGCCGCGCCGGCGGACGGGCCGCGCGGGCTCCTGGCCGCGCTCGACCGGCTGCAGGGGTTCGAGGCGCCGGCGGTGGCGTGGGAGCGGGACGTCCTGCCGGCGCGGGTCCCGGGCTACGACCCCGCCTGGCTGGACCTCCTCTGCCTGGGAGGCCACCTGGCGTGGGGCCGGCTCCGGCCGCCGGTGGCGCAGGACCGCGACCGGCCGCGCACCGGGCCGGTCCGGAACACGCCGATCGCCTTCTTCCACCGGGAGGAGCTGTCCGCCTGGATGGCGCTTGCGGACGCGCCCGCGGCCGGGAGCGACGACCTGAGCCACGACGCCCGGGCGGTCCTGGCCCGGCTGGAGGAGGGCGGCCCAGCCTTCGTCCAGGACCTGGTGGCGCGGACCGGCCTCCTGCCGGCCCAGGTCGAGCGCGGGCTCTCGGAGCTCGTCTCGTGGGGCCTGGTGACGGCGGACGGGTTCGAGGCGCTCCGGACGCTCCTGACGCCGGAGGCCAAGCGTCGCCGCCGGCCCCTGCCACGGCCGGGGCGGCAGCCGCGCTACACGGGGGCGGCGGTGGCCGGGCGGTGGTCGCTCCTGCGGGTCGAGGCCGCCGAGGCGCCGCGCGAGGAGCGGGTGGAGTCGTTCGCCCGGCAGGCGCTGGCGCGCTACGGCGTGGTCACGCGGCGGCTCCTGGCGCGCGAGGCGCCGCTCGCTCCGTGGCGCGAGGTCCTGCGGGTCCTCCGGCGGCTGGAGATGCGGGGCGAGATCCGGGGCGGCCGGTTCGTCGAGGGGATGGCGGGCGAGCAGTACGCGCTCCCCGAGGCGGTCGAGGCGCTCCGAGCCGCGCGGCGGAAGCCGAAGGACGGGGCGCTGCTGGCCGTCTCGGCCGGCGATCCGCTCAACCTGGTCGGTATCCTGACCCCCGGCGAGCGGGTGGCCGCGCTCCCCGGCAACCGCGTCGTCTACAAGGACGGCGTACCGGTCGCGGTCAAGGAGGGGAAGGCGATGCGGCCCCTCCGCGAGTCGTCGGACGACGCGGAGGAGCTCCGGATCCGGACCCTCCTGGTGCAGCGGGCGGCGGTCCGGTCGGAGGCCGCCCCGCACTGATCCGCCGGGGCGGGGCGACGCCTTGCCCCGGCGCGCCGGGCGCGTCTATGATGCCGACGGGCCGACCGCTAACTCATCCCTGCCGGAGGTGCCGCATGACCCGTCTACGTGGAATCCTGATCGCCGCCGTCGCCTGGACCGCCCTCGCCGCCACCGGCGCGGCCGCCCAGGAGACGACGCCCATCGCCCCCGCCGCCGTCGACGTCGAGGCCGAGGAGCGAGCCGTGGTGCTGGCCGTCCTGTCGCGGGAAGACGTCCGTCGGGTGGCGCGGATCGCGGACGTGGACCTGGACGCCGCGGCCAGCGCGGTCGGGGCACTCGAGGGGGAGAGGCTGACCCGGGCGGCGGATCAGGCGCGGACGCTCGAGAGCCGCCTTGAGGCGCAGGACCGGATCTCGTTCTCCGCGACCACGCTGATCATCATCCTGGTCCTGGTGGCGATCATCATCATCATCGCCTGAGGGCGGGCTCAGAAGAGCGCGAGCTGGGGCCCGCCGGTGCCGGCCGCGCGGCCGGGGCGCGCCGGTCCGTCCCCCGCCAGGGCGTGCTTCCGGCCTAGCCGGGAGATCAGATCGGCGATCCCGGCGCGGTAGGCCTCCGGTGAGACGGCGCCTCGTTCGTGCCGCCGGCGGGCCCGGTCCACCAGGTCCGGCAGCTCCACCTGGAGGCGCGGGAAGAGCGCGGCCTGCAAGGACGGCAGGAGCGGAAGCGCGTTCGCTTCGAGCTCCGTCGCCCCGGCCCCCGCGGCCGCCGCGACCACCGCGTCGATCGAGCCTGGGTCGTCGCCGATCCCCGGCAGGACCGGCGCCACGATCACGCCGACCGCCATTCCCGCCGCCACCAGCTCGCTGATCGTCCGGATCCGCAGGTCCGGCCGCGGCGCCTCCGGCTCCAGCGCCCGCGCCAGCACCCGGTCCACCGTCGGCAGCGCCACCCTGACCCGCAGGCGATGCCGCGCGGCCAGCCGGACCAGCCGGTCCAGGTCTCGCGTCACCAGCGTCGATTTCGTCGTCAGCGTCACGTCCAGCCCTTCCAGGGCGAGGAGCGCCTCGAGCACCCGGCGGGTCCGGCCGAACTCCGCCTCGTCCGGCCGGTAGGGATCGGCCGCGGCGCCGATCGCCAGCGGCTCGTCGGCGCCCACCACGGCCAGCTCCCGCCTGAGCCGCTCGACCCCGCCCCACGCCTCCCACACCGCCTGCACCGCCGGCTCCTGCAGGACGTGCTCCTGGACGTGGAGCGTCCACCCGTCCAGCCGCCCCGCCGGCCACGGATCGAGCGTCCAACGGAAGGGCGTCCGCGCCACGTCGCGCCGCTGAAGGAGCGAGCGGATGGGTACGACGGAGGCGGATCGGCGGGTCGCGGTCGGCATGGCCATGGTCCTATTTTCGGATTATGTTCGGGTTCTGTCAAGAGGAGGGGAAAGATGGCCCACCAGTCCATCCGCGGCCGCGGCGCCGCCCACAACCCGGCCAACCGGTTCGTCCCGATCGAGGTCGTCGCCGACGAGTGGATCGACGAGGAATCACCGCCGCCCGAGACCCGGTACTTCAAGGACGCCAGCCGCTCCATCATCGC
>CAZUIY010000034.1:0-1817 GCA_964619975.1 uncultured Gemmatimonadales bacterium | reverse complement strand
CGGCTCCGCGGCGCTCGCCGCGCTGGACGACGCGCTGGACCGTCTCGCGGAGCTCGAGCCGCGTCAGGCCCGCGTGGTCGAGTGCCGCTTCTTCGGGGGGATGAGCGTCGAGGAGACCGCCGCCGCGCTCGGCGTCTCGCCCCGGACAGTCAAGCGGGACTGGGCGCTGTCCCAGGCGTGGCTCCACCGGGAGATCGAAGGGTGAGCCACGCGCCGGACGCGCGGGAGCGGCTGGCTGAGCTGTTCGAGCGGGCGATCGAGCTTCCGCCGGAGGCGCGGGCCAGCTTCGTCCGCGAGGCCGCCGGGGACGACGACGCGCTGCGGGACGAGCTCGCCTCGCTGCTGGAGTCCCACGGCACGGCTCCCGACTATCTGGACGACCTGGCCGCCCGGGTGCTCCCCGGGGCGCTCGAGAGCCTCCCCGAAGACGCGCCGCTGGTCGGCCGGACCGTCGGGCGGTACCGGATCCTGGAGCGGATCGGCGCCGGCGGAATGGGTGTCGTGTACCGGGCGCGGGACGGGACGCTCGACCGGATGGTCGCGCTCAAGTTCCTGCCGCCGGAGCGGGCCGGGGACGCCGCCGCCAGCGAACGGCTGCTCGCCGAGGCCCGCGCCGCCTCCGCGCTGGACCACCCCGGGATCGCCGTGGTCCACGAGATCGGCGAGGCCGGGGGCCGGCCGTTCATCGCCATGGCGTACTACGCGGGTGAGACGGTCGAGCGGAAGATCGCCGACGGCCCGCTCCCGGTCGCCGACGCGATCGACATCGCCATCCAGGCGGCCGCCGGGCTCGCCCGGGCCCACGAGGCCGGCATCGTCCACCGCGACGTCAAGCCGGCGAACCTGCTGGTGACCGATCGCGGCGAGCTGAAGGTGCTGGACTTCGGGATCGCCCACCTGGCCGGCCAGGCGTCCGATGGGGGGCGTCCCGGCACGGTCGCCTACATGAGCCCCGAGCAGACGGGCGACGGGCCGGTGGACGCGCGCACGGATCTCTGGTCGCTGGGCGTCGTCCTCTACGAGATGCTGACCGGCGTCCGGCCGTTCCGCTACGACGCCGCGGGCGGGCTCGTCCACTCCATTCGTAGTGACGAGCCGGCGGCTCCCGAGTCGCTCCGCCCGGAGGTCCCGCCGGAGCTCGCGAACGTGGTGGCCCGGTGTCTCAGCAAGGACCCCCGGGAGCGCTACGGGAGCGCGGAGACCCTGATCGCCGAGCTCCGGGCCGTGGATCCCGGGGACCGGCGGACCCCGGAATCCCCCCGCGAGTGGATCCTCGTCCTCCCCTTCGCCGCGGTCGGCCCCGGCGTCGACGCGTACGTCGCGGACGGGCTGACCGAAGAAGTCATCGGCCATCTCTCGCGAATCCGTCCGCTGGGCGTGATCTCGCGGACCTCGTCGATGCGCTTGAAGGGGACCGACGCCGACGTCCGGACCCTGCATCGCGAGCTCGGCATCGACCACGTGCTGGAGGGAAGCGTGCGGACGAGCGGCGATCGGCTGCGGATCTCGACGCGGCTCCTCGACGCCCGGACCGACCGGCCGGTGTGGTCGGAGACGCACGAGGGCACCGTCGCCGAGCTGCTCCGGGTGCAGGAGCGGGTGGCCGGCTCCGTCGCCCGCACCCTCCGTGCCGCGCTCCGCCCCGCCGGACGCGGGTCCGGCGCCGGACTGGAGCATCCGGTGGCCCTGGAGTCGTACCTGCGGGCGCGCCACGAGATGTACGGCTTCTCCGCCGAGGGGCTGGAGCGGGCCCGGCGTCACGTCCTGAACGCGCTGGACCTGGTCGGGGACGACGAGCTCCTCCTGGCCACGCTCGG
>CAZUIY010000033.1:0-1457 GCA_964619975.1 uncultured Gemmatimonadales bacterium | reverse complement strand
GTGCCGAGTGCCGCGTTCAACAGCTCGACCGGCTTTGGCTGGGTGACGTTGCCTACGGGCAGCTTCGATCGCGGCGCTCTGGCCGGCGCGCAAGCCGACCTGCGCCGGGATGCTCATTCCGGCACCGCGGCCCGAGTTTTCAAAACGGAACTTCCTAATAACCAGACCTACTATGTGAATGTGACGATCGGAGATGCGGGCGCGCTGCGCGATAACATTCAGGTACGAAATGCCGATACCATGGCCGTTCTGTTGGCCGATGTGGATACCTCAGCCGGCAGCTTTTTCCACGGTGGATTCGAAGTGACGATCACCGACGGCACGCTGGACCTGGAGTTCAGCGACCTGGGTGGTGATCCCAACTGGGTGGTCAATGGTTTGGAGATTCGACCCCTGGAAGATGTCGAAGGTAAGGTCACTTTCACGCCTCTAGATCCGGTGACACGCCCCGGTGACGGGATGACCGTAGATACGATCTTCGGGACCGCGCCTGACAGCCTGGACGGTTCGTTCATCACGGTCACGACCACGGCGGGGACGATCGTGAGCGACGAGAGTTCCAACTACCAGGGAGCCCAAGCCGCGGTGAGCGGCGGCACGTTCAGCTTCCAGGTCCGCCGGCCGATTGGATCTTCGACGCCGACCTTCACGGCTCAAGCCATCGATGGCCAGGCCGAAGGACAAAGTAGTGCGGTCGTCGAATACATCACATCCGACTTGCGGTTCGACTTGAACGGCTCGACGAACCAGACCGCTGCGGGCTTTTTGGGCGTCGGAACGGCAAACGCCTACAGCGCCTCGGTGGGTTACGGTTGGGATGCGACGTTAGCGACGTTTGATCGGGGTGCTCCCACGCTGCTGTTGCGGGATGCTCATTTCGGTACGGATAACACCTTCTCGGTCGATCTGCCCGAGGGTACCGAGGTGGTCGTCAACGTCACCTTGGGCGACAACAGCTCCGTTCGCGACGACGTGGATGTTTACGCCGAAGGGGTGTTGAAACTGAACAACATCACGACGGCGGCGGGCCAGTTTGTGCATCGCAGCTTTACCACGACGGTCATCGGTGACCAGTTGAATTTGCGGTTTGACGATGACGGGGGCGGAAGCTTCTTCTCGGTGAACGCCATCGAGATTTTTGCGTCCCAGGGAACGCACACGCTGACGGACACCAGCGGCGGTATGGATGGCACCGTGTTCACGGGCACGGGCGCTACGGCAAATACCTTGGTCACTGTGACGACGGACAAGGGGACGATCACGTCGGCCGACGCGAGTTCGAGCTATGCCGGTGTGCAGGTGCTGGCGGATGAAGATGGCGTATTCACGTTCACGATCAGCCCGCCGGCCAGTGGTGGAACGGCCGCGATCACCTCGGAAGAAGTCACCGGGAAAAATGTTGGTTCTACGAGTTTCTTGTATGCGACCGGCGAATTGCGATTCGACTTGAATGGCTC
>CAZUIY010000032.1:0-2280 GCA_964619975.1 uncultured Gemmatimonadales bacterium | reverse complement strand
GCCATGCCGCGGACGTCCTGCGGCGTGACCTCGAGCACCGCCTCGTCCGGGTCGCCGGTCATGAGCGCGTACCAGACCTCCTTGGTGGAGGGGTCCGGGCGCGGGGGACCGTTGGTGAAGACGGTGAATTCGGCCAGGCCGACCTCTTCACCCGTGGCGGGGTCGATCGGGGTCCTCAGGTACGTGATGCCCCCGAAACCGGGCACGCCCTGGAACTGCGGCTCGGTGAAGTCGGAGTCCCAGAAGACCATCGTCTGCACTTCCGGCAGGAAGGCGATCTGGTCGTCGCCCGCCTCGCCGATGTCCGGGTCGATGGCGATCGCCACGATCGCGTTTTCCAGATCGTACGGGCCCGGCGGCTGGGCCGGAGCCGTGGTGGCGTTGATGAACTCGGTCCGGTTGAAGATCCGGAACGCCACGAACACGAAGTCCTGCACCGTCGGCACGCCGAACGCGAAGATCGTTTCGACGATCTCGACGCCTACGCGGGTGCCGGCGCATGTGGAGCACGTGCCGCCCGAGAGGTCGTTCACCGCCTGGCAGATCGTCTGATCCGCGAAGCCCGGGAACGGCTCACCGGAGAACGGCTGCAGGGACGGGAACTGGGCCACCCGGAAGGCGTCCACCGTGCACGCCTCCGGCATGTCCAGACCATCCGGTATGGTCGAGTCCCAGATCAGGCCCGCGGGCGAGCTCACGCCGTGTCCGAGTCCCGAGCTGTTCGGGAACTCGGGGAACACGACGGAGCCGAAGTGCAACTGCGAGAACGGGCCGCCGATGGCGACCACGACCTGACCGTCGGGCGTCAGCGCGCCGACGTTGGGCCCGGAGCTGAAGATGTACTGGTTGGTGTTCGCGAGCCAGAAACCGCCGCCGGCCACGGATCCACCGGCCGCGCCGATTTCGCCGAGATCGGTGAGCGTCAGCAGCACGCGGTTGCGGTCGACCTGGTGCAGCGCGAGCACGTTCCCGGCTGCAGGCGACAGGCCCCGTCCGTCGCGAGCCTTGCGCGGATGATCCTCCGGCAAGTCCGCGACCGCGGCGGCCACGACGCCCAGCATCAGGAACGCGCAGACGAAGCTGGTCAGCCAGCCGCGCATCCCCTTGGGGTCAAACCTACGGGTCAAATCCATGGAACCTCCTGACAAGATTCGTACCGTGAGGCGGTGCTCCGACCCCGCTCGCGCGGGGCCGGAGACCGTCTCGTGGTCCACGTACTGGCTCAATCGTCGCTCCAAGTCCGTGGTTTAAAACAGTTAGAAGCGGATCTCGGCGCCGAAGCGGAACTGCCGCGGCTGGCCATAGTTGAACACCGAGTCGCCGGTCTGGCCGATCTGCACGTTCCCGGCCTCGCCCGACGCGACCAGCGCGTTGTGCAGGACGTCCCGCGCCTCATCCAGCGAAATCACCCCGTCGGCGTTCAGATCCTGGAGTGCGAAGTACGACTGCCACTCGGGCAGGATGTCCGACTCCACGTTGACACCCGAGGTGAACTGATCGACACCGATCTGCGCACCGCTGGTGGTGTAGCGGCCCGAGATGACCGGGCTCTGCGAGAGCGCCTCCTCGAAGCCGGTCCGGTCGGGCCGGCCGGTCGTGGGGTTGACGTTCACCACGTTCTCGACGTCGAGGAAGTTCTCGACGACCGCGAACAGGTCGAGCGCCAGCGCGTCCGAGAGCGCGAAGCCTTTGACCACCCGGATGTCACCGGAGTGGACCCAAGGCAGGCGGCTGGAACCCAGGTCCTCGAGCGCCTCGCCCTGACCCTCCAGGGAGCGCCGCGTGAACGGCTCACCCGAGTGGGCGCTGTAGGAGAGGAAGGCGCCGAAGTCCTGGAAGACCGTACCCAGCGTGGTCCCCTCGCGGAAATCGCCCGGGAAACGGAGCTGGAACGACCAGTTGATGTTGTGCAGCCGGTCGAACGACTCCGGCTGGAGCTCGGTGGGCGGGACCAGGAGCCGGCCGGGGAACAGCGGGTCGAACAGCCGCCCGAAGCCGGAGCCGGTGGCGAACTCGGTGGGCGAGCTGGTGGTGCCCCGCGCCCACTGCAGCGACCAGGCGAGATCCGTGGAGAAGTAGTTCGAGTACCGCTTGTTCAGCGTGATGTCGAACCCCTTCACGTTGCCGTTGTCGCCGTTGGTGTAGATCCGGCGCTCGTCGAGCGTCTCGGTGATCGAGCCGGTCTGGAACACGTCGACGCGAATCGCGCCGCGGCGGTCGCGGTTGTAGCCGACCACGTCCAGCACCAGGTTCTCGCTGATCAGGTGCGTGATCCCGGCC
>CAZUIY010000031.1:0-3126 GCA_964619975.1 uncultured Gemmatimonadales bacterium | reverse complement strand
GAGAAGATCGCGCTCGAGGTGATCCGCCATCACCGCCTGCTCGAGCTCTACCTGTCCGAGGCGCTCGGCTACGCGTGGGACGAGGTCCACGCCGAGGCCGAGCGGCTGGAGCACGTGATCAGCGAGGAGATGGAGGACCGGATCGACGCCCTGCTGGGGTACCCCACCGTGGACCCCCACGGCCATCCGATCCCGCCCAAGATCGGCCGCCCCCCGGCCGCCCGTCTGCGGCGGCTCTCGGACGTGGGGATCGGCGAGAGCGTGGTCGTCCGCCGGGTCGCCGACCGGGACGGAGCGCTCCTGCGCCAGCTCGCCGAGCTCGACCTGGTGCCCGGCGCCCTCGTCCGGGTGGTCGGACGGGACGAGGCGGACGAAGCGCTCCAGGTAGAGCGGGGGTCCCGCACCCTCCGGGTCTCGGGCGACCTGGCGGTCCGGGTCTACGTGGACGGAGCGGCCGGCGAAGCGGGTTGACCCCGGCCACGGCGTCGCGCTATCCTGTTTTTCAGTAATCGTTCCCGTTCAGGAGTCGTTCAGTGCGGAGGCCCGTCTGAAGGTCGAGTTTCCCCTCCACTTCATGCGCCAGGGCGAGCGCGGGCGCGTGGTCGGCATCCGCTGGCGCGAGGAGGACGTGGAGCAGCGCCTGGTGCAGATGGGCTTCGAGCGGGGCGTGGCGTTCGAGGTCGTCTCGTTCGACGAGGGCCGCGGCATCACGGTGCGGATCGAGAACCGCGAGCTCACGCTGGTGCCCTGGCTGGCGCCGGTGATCTACGCCACGGAAGAGCCGCCGGGGGACGACCCGGCCGACTGAGCGCCGGGCGGGCGGCCTACCAGGTCGCCTCCTCCACCCCTTCCTCCCGATTCACCCGGCGCGCGCACACGAAGAGCCAGTCCGACAGCCGGTTCACGTAGGGCAGGAGCGTCTCCGGCAGATCGGCCGCGCCCAGGCCCACGATGGCGCGCTCTGCGCGGCGGCAGACCGTCCGCGCGGCGTGCAGGAGCCCGCCCGCCTCGCCCCCTCCGGGCACGATGAACGCCGTCAGCTCCGGGAGCTCCGCCTCCCACGCGTCGATCTCCCGCTCCAGCTCTTCGATCCGCTCCGCGGCCAGCTCGAAGCGCTCGCCCCGCCGCCTGGCGGGGTTCGGCGTGGCCAGGATCGCGCCCACCACGAACAGTTCCCGCTGGACCCGCCCGATCGCGTCCGCCGCGGCGGCGAATTCGCAGCGGGCCCGGGCGACCCCCAGCCACGCGTTCAGCTCGTCGATGTCGCCGTAGGCGGCCACGCGCGGGTCGTCCTTCCCCACCCGCGGGGACCCGAAGAGGCCGGTCTGCCCGCGGTCGCCGGTCTTCGTGTAGATCTTCATCAGGCGGAGCTCCGGCGCATCGGGAGCGCCACCACGACCGCGGCGACGCCGTCGCCGGTCAGGCGGGTGCCGACCTCCCCGTGGTCCCTGTGGACGTACGCCAGCGCCACCGGCCCCAGTTCCGGGCTCTCTCCGCTGGCGGTAACGGTGGCGGCCCCGGGCTTTCCCGCCGCGTCCAGCGCGGCCCCCGCCGGCGGGGCGGCGCCCTCCACGATCCGGAGGCCGCGCAGGTTCCGCGCCGGCCGGCCGCGCGCCCAGAGGCGGGCGATCACCTCCTGCCCCGGATAGCACCCCTTGGCGTGGTCGATCGCGTTCTCCGTCGGCGCTTCGAGCGGGATCACGCTCTCGTCCAGCTCGCGCCCGAACGCCGCCACGCCCGCCTCGATCTGGAGCACGGTCCAGGCGGTCGGGTCTCCGGCGCCCGCCCCGGCCTCGATCAGCGCGGTGCGGCCCGCCTCCCGCGACTCGGCCGGGAGCCACACGTGGTAGCCGGGAAGCCCGGTGTCGCTCCACCGGAGGACCCGCGCCTCGCGGCCCGCCAGGGTCGTCTCCTCGTGTGTGCCCTCCTCGGCGGGAGGGACGTCGTTCACCACGCCGGTCAGGATGGCGGCCGCCTCCGGCCCCTGGAGCGACGCCAGCCACCACCCCTCCCGCTCGGCGAACTCCACCTCGCGGCCCAGCCAGTACTTCTGGAGCTGCTCCATCACCGCCGGGGCGGATCCCCCGGCGCACTCGATCCACGTCCGGTCCCCCGTCTCGCAGACCAGGAAGTCGGCCAGGACGCGCCCCTTGGTCGGCGCCAGCAGGAACGCCCGGACCGCCCGGCCGGGCTCCAGGTCGACCACCTTGTTGGTGACCAGCGTGTTCAGCCACTCGAGCCGCTCGGGGCCCGTCACCTCCACGAGCGAGGCGCCGGGAAGGTCGAAGACCGCGGCGCGCTCGCGGGCCGCGTAATAGGCCGGGTGCCAGGGGGCGGTGTGGTTCACGGTCGCGACAGGACGAGCTCCACGCCCTCCGCGCCCGGCGCGAGGGGCTCGCTCCGGGCCACCCGGTCGTCCGGCGAGCGGGTGGCGGCGTCCCCGTCGGCGTCCAGCCGCGCCTCGACGGTCACGCGGCCGGGGAAGACGGTCCCCGGGATCATCGCGCTCTCGGGACCGATGGCGAACTCCAGCGGGAGCGCCCCGGCCGGGTGCCGCTGGACCGCCAGCGGCGGTCCGCCCTCGACCCCGGCGGCGCGCACGTACAGGAAGAGCGCGGCGCCCGCGGCCGCCCCGTCGGCGGGCGCGCGGACCTCCCCGCGGATCGCCTCGCCGGAGCCGTCCGCGGTCGCGGCGGGCCCGGCCGGCATGGCGGGCGCGGCGGCGGGGCCGTCCGACAACGCACCCGGCACCATCTCGGGAGAGAGCGTGGGGCGCCCGGAGGAGCCCTCACGGTACTCCTCCTCGGGCTCCACCCGCTGGCTGCAGCCGGCGGCCAGGAGGAGGATCGTGCAGAGGGAGGCGGCGCGTCCGAACATGAGGGGAACCTACGGTGGCCCCGGCCTCGCATCCACCGCTATATAACCTCGCATGCTCACCGACCGCGCGATCGTCGGCCTCCGCGAGGCCACCCATCGCGACCGCGTCCTCACCGCGCGCGAAGACCTGCTCACCTACGCCGCCGACGCCACACCGTTCCTGAGCGGCGCCCCGCAGGCCGTCGTGTCGCCGCGGGACGTGGACGAGCTGGTGGCCGTGGTGGAGCTGGCCAACGAGGAAGGGTTCGC
>CAZUIY010000030.1:0-1719 GCA_964619975.1 uncultured Gemmatimonadales bacterium | reverse complement strand
GATCTGCTCGTCGATATCGTCGGCCTTGCGCGGGACGAAGTGCACGACGCTCGCGCCGTGCCGTGCCGCCGTGCGCTCGGCTCCGAGCCGCGCGGCCGCGTACGCCGGATTGGTGCGATTCTTCGTGAAAACGGCAAGACGGGTCATCGATCGATGCCTTTGGCGTGAATTGGCCGTGGAAGCGGAATGATCGCACGGCTCAGGTTCCATGCGCGACACCTCGCCGTCGTGCAGGTCGAGCGCTATGCGTGGGAGGCGGAAGACGCACAGTTCACATTGATGCAGGCGCAGTCGTACCAACGCACCGACCAGGGCTGGTCAAAGAAGATGGATTCCGTATATGGACTCCTCCCAGTTGGTCAAGCCCCAAGCGTTCGATAGCGTGCTGCAAGCGTTGCTTCCGTATATCCGGCCTGTTTGTGGCGCGGTTGATGCGCCTGGCCATGATGATTCATTCGCGCCACGGGCTCCTTTTCGGATCGGCGGCCTCGACTGCGGCCATGGAATCCATCAGGGTCTGCCTGCGGCCGACGCTGTGCGGTTACGCTCATCTTTAGCTTGATGCTTGGCAACGCGGTTGAAGACCTCCTTTATCGACTCTATGTTGACGGCTATTGCGGCTGATAGCGCTGACCACGCGCCAGGATGACCCATGCGATGCGCGCCATCTTGTTGGCGAGCGCCACGGCGGCGACGTTACGGCCACGGCGACGCATCACCTCGGTTGCCCAGCGCGAGAGCCGGTCCGTTTTGCGCGGCGCGTGATTGAGCACGGCGCGTGCGCCGTGAATGAATAACGTTCGCACGTATCCATCACCGCGTTTGCTGATGTGCCCCAGACGCTCCTTACCACCGGTGCCGGAGTGCATGGGCACCAGGCCCTCACGGGCGGCGAGCTCGCGCCCGTTCTTCAGATACCGGCCATCGTTGACCTGCGCCACCAATGCAGTGGCCCCGAGTACACCAATGCCGGGCACCTCCATCAGCGCATTGCAGCCTTCGTGCTCACGCGCGGCAATCGTGAGCTTGCGCTGGTATTCGGCGATCTTCTGCTCCAGCGTGCGCAAACGCTCGTATTGCTCAGCCAGCACTTCACGCATCACGCCCGACAGAGCGTTCTGTGCGTCCTCCAGGACCTGCGGCAGGGCTCGCTTGAGCGCCGTAGCCCCCTTGCCCATCACAATGCCGTATTCGCTAAGCAGGCCGCGGATCTGGTTGCCGAGCCCCACGCGCTCGCGAATGAGCTGGCTGCGCACCCGGTGCAGGCTCTGCAGGTCCTGTTGCCAGGTTTGCTTCACCGCCACCTCAGGCACGTTGCGCCGGTTCGCCGCCTCCGCAATCGCCTCGGCATCCGTGCGATCGTTCTTGTTCGTCTTCACAAACGGCTTTACATACCTCGGGTTCATCACCTTTACCGTGTGGCCCAGCTTCGCGATCTCGCGCGCCCAATGGTGCGCTCCACCACACGCTTCCATGCCGACCAGCACCGGCTGCAGCTTCGCAAAGAAACTGCACACCTCTCGGCGCTTGAGCTGCCGGCGCAGCAGCGCGCGCCCTGATCCGTCGACGCCATGCACCTGAAACACGTTCTTTGCCAAATCCAGACCGATCACTTTAATATCCATTTGCTCCTCCCCTCCTGTCAGCTCGAGACCCATTCTCAAGCTTTGGCACATTACGATGCCGTAAGGATGTGGGAGGAGTCCATAACATCGGATC
>CAZUIY010000029.1:0-2035 GCA_964619975.1 uncultured Gemmatimonadales bacterium | reverse complement strand
TTCTTGTCGCCCCTCTTGTTCATCTCGACGACCTTGATCATCAGGTGGTCGTCGACGAACGGACCCTTCTTGATCGACCTCGGCATGACCTAGCCCCGACCCTTTCCGCGGCGCCGCACGATGTCCTTGTTCGACGCCTTCTTCTTCTTCCGGGTACGACCTTCCTTCTTCCCCCAGGGCGAGGTCGGATGCCGACCGCCCGAGGACTTGCCCTCGCCGCCGCCCAGCGGGTGGTCCACCGGGTTCATCGCCACGCCACGGACCTTGGGACGCCGCCCGCGCCAGCGCGACGCGCCGGCCTTGCCGAGCGACTGGTTCTCGTGGTCCACGTTGCCCACCTGGCCGATCGTGGCCATGCACACTCCGAGCACCCGCCGGACCTCCGTGGAGGGCAGGCGAAGCAGGCAGTACCGGCCCTCGCGGGCCACCAGCTGAATGCCCGCGCCCGCGGAGCGGGCGATCTGGCCGCCCTTGCCGGGGCGGAGCTCCACGTTATGGATCGTGGTGCCGAGCGGAATCTTCGCCAGCGGCATCGCGTTCCCGGGCTTCACGTCCGCGTCGGGGCCGGCCTCGATCGTATCGCCCACGCTCAGCCCGACCGGGGCCAGGATGTAGCGCTTCTCGCCGTCCACGTAGTGGATCAGGGCGATGTTGGCCGAGCGGTTCGGGTCGTACTCGATCGCCGCGACCTTCCCGGGCACGACCAGCTTGTCGCGCTTGAAGTCGATCTTCCGGTACTGCCGCTTGTGGCCCCCGCCGCGGCGCCGCACGGTGATGTGCCCGTGCGCGTTGCGGCCCGCCTTCTTCGGCAGGGCTTCGATCAGCGACTGCTCCGGCTCCTTCTTCGTCAGCTCCCGCTGGTCCTGGACCGAGCGGAACCGCGTTCCGGGCGTGACTGGCTTGAACTTCTTGAGGCCCATGTTGCCTCCTAGATCCCTTCGTAGAGTTCGATCGAGTCGCCTTCGGCGACCGTGACGATCGCCTTCTTCCAATCCGGCCGGCGACCAGAGAAGCGGCCCATCCGGCGCTCCTTACCCATGTGATTCTGCGTCCGCACCTTCATCACCTTGACCTCGAACAGCTTCTCGACGGCCTCGGCGATCTGCAGCTTGTTCGCGTCGGGATGGACGTCGAACACGTACTGGTTGACCTCCATCTGCCCCGTCGACTTCTCGGTGAACAGCGGACGGCGGATGATGCGGCGGAGATCAGGCATCGGGCGCCTCCTCGCTGCCGTCGGCATCGGTCACGTCTTCCGCGGTCGCGGCCTCGTCGGCGGCGTCACCGGGACGGCCCGCCCAGGCGCCGTCCTCGACCACGATCACGTCGTGGCGCAGCACGTCGAGCGCCGAGGCGTCGCCGAACTTCTTGAACGTCAGGCCCGGCACGTTCCGGCCCGACTTGAACAGGTTCTCGTCGTAGGCGGCCGTGAGGAACAGCACCTTGCCCTCGGCCTCCCAGCCGGCGATCGCCTTGACCAGCCGCGCGGTCTTCGGCGCCTCGAAGGCCTCGAACTCGACCACCCGGACGGCCCCGTCGGCGGCCCGCTGGCTCAGCGCCGAGCGGAACGCGAGCTGCCGCATCTTCCGGGGCACGCGCTCGCGGTAGTTCTTGGGCCGCGGACCGAAGATCGTGCCGCCGCCGACCCAGAGCGGCGAGCGGTTCGAGCCCGCGCGGGCCCGGCCGGTGCCCTTCTGGCGCCACGGCTTGGCCCCGCCGCCACGGAGCTCGGCGCGGGTCCGGGTGGAGGCCGTGCCCGCCCGGTCGTTGGTCTTCTGGGCGCGCGTGGCCTGGTAGATGGCGTGCTTGTTCACGCGCACGCCGAACCAGTCCTCCGGCAACTCCACCGTGGAGCCGGCGCCGCCGCTCATCGTATAGCGCTTCGCCTCAGCCATCAGGCGCTCCTCTTGTGGATCGACAGCAGGCTGTTGCGGGCGCCCGGAACCGATCCCCGCAGGAACACCAGGTGCTGCTCGCCATCCACCTTCACGACCTCCAGGTTCTGGATCGTCGTGCGGCGGTTGCCGGTCTGACC
>CAZUIY010000028.1:0-2497 GCA_964619975.1 uncultured Gemmatimonadales bacterium | reverse complement strand
CCAGCCCATCACATCAACCCCTTCATCTGCGCCAGGATGTGGATGATGGCCGGCCCCAGGATCACCACGAACATGGCCGGGAAGATGAGGAACACGAGCGGCACCACGAGCTTGATCGTCGTCTTCGCCGCCGCCTCCTCCGCGCGCTGCCGCCGCTTGGTGCGGAGCGTGTCGGAGTGAACCCGGAGCGCGGTGGCGATCGACGTGCCGAAGCGGTCGGTCTGGACCAGCATCGCGGTCAGGGACTTGAGATCCGCCACGCCGGTCCGGTCGCCCAGGTTCCGGAGCGCCTCGTCGCGGGGCGTGCCGGCGCGGATCTCGAGGTTGGTGAGCATCAGCTCTTCGGACATGACGCGGCTGACGTGCTCGATCTCGTCGGAGACCCGGACCAGCGCCTGGTTCAGCCCCAGCCCCGCCTCCACGCAGACGACCAGCAGGTCGAGCGCGTCGGCCAGCGCCTTCTGGATGTGCTTCTGGCGCTTCCGGATCTGCCGCTTGACCACGCTCCGCGGCAGCACCCAGCCGAAGAGGCCCGCGCCGGCGGCGATCAGCGTCACAGCGGCCGCGCTCTGGCCCCAGGCGATCGCGACCAGCATTCCCAGCCCGGCGAGCCCCACCACCGCCAGCATGCGGGCGGCGAAGTAGATCGCCACCGCGTTCGGACGGCGGTACCCGGCCTGGACCAGCATCTTCTGCATCTCGCTCCAGTCCACCCGCCGGGCGGTCACCTTCTCACCGAACGCCTCGAGCAGACCCTCCAGCTTCGCGCGGCGCTCCTGCCGCTCGCGACGCTGGATCGTGTAGTGCCGCGAGCCGCCGGCCTCGAGCTCCGCCAGCCGCTTGTGCACCGCGCGGGAGCGCGCCGGAGTCAGGGTGGCGATCCCGTACACCAGGGAGACCACCGACATCATGACCAGAAGCGTGAATAGATAGATCATCGGCCTGTCCTTTCTCTCAGATATCGATGTCGATGATCTTGCGGATCACGAAGTACCCCATGACCTGCAGGATCGCCGCCATCGTCACCATCATGCGCCCCACCGGCTCGTGGAACAGGACGCTCATGTACTCCCGGTTCATCGAATAGACGACCAGCCCCAGCAGGATCGGCAGCGCCGCCAGCAGGTAGCCGGTGAAGCGGCCCTGCGCGGTGTAGACCCGCACCTGCCGCTGGATCGTGAACCGCTCGCGGATCGTGTGCGCGATGTTGTCCAGGATCTCGGCCAGGTTGCCGCCCACCTCGCGCTGGATCATGACCGCGGTCACGAAGATCCGCATGTCCACCAGGTCGATCCGGTCGGCGAGGCCGAGAAGGGTGTCCTCCAGGGCCAGGCCGAAGCGCTGCTCCTCGAACACCTGCCGGAACTCGCTCGCCAGAGGCTCCGGCGACTCGTCGGCCACCATCTGGAGCCCGGTCGAGAACGCGTGGCCGGCGCGGATGGCGCGGCCCAGCAGGTCGATCGACTCCGGGAACGCCTCCTCGAACGCCTCCAGCCGCTTCGCCTTCCGCCGCTTCACGTACATGTACGGGAGCGTGGCGCCGAGCGCGGCGGCGGCGACCGCGATGATCAGGAGCCGCGTGAACAGGAACGCCGAGAGCCCGAACGCGAAGGCGCCGCCGAAGGTCAGCAGCACGAACGTCCCGACCCGCCACCCCGCGTCCGACTGCTCCAGGAGCTGCTGCAGGTCGCGCGCGTGCGGCAGCCGCGCCACGAGCGGCTCCATCCACTTCGCGTCGCCCGTCTTCTGGTCGCGGAACAGGTCACCGAAGGCGTCCCCGCCGGGGGCGGTCGCGCCCTTCCCCATGCCGCTCAGGCGCTGGACGATCTCCTTCTGCCGCCGACGGTCCCGCCACCATTCCCACAGGAACGCCGTGGCCAGGATGCCGCAGGCGACGGCGGCGAAGGCGAACAGCGCGGCGGCCACGTTCGGCTGCACGCTACCGCTCCACGGCGGCCGCGAAGCCGCCGAATTCTGCGTTGGTGAAGAGCGCCACCGGCAGCTCGATGCCGCTCCGGGCCAGCCGCTCGGCGAAGCGCGGGCGGATGCCGGTGGCCTTGAACCGGCCGAGGACCTTGCCATCCTCGCCGATCCCCTGGCGCTCGTAGGTGAAGATCTCCTGCATGGTGATGACGTCGCCCTCCATTCCCACGATCTCGGAGATCGAGGTCAGCTTCCGGGTGCCGTCCGAGAACCGCGACACCTGGATCACCACGTCGATGGCGGCGGCGATCTGCTGCCGCATCGCCTTCTCGGGGAGGCTCAGGTTCGCCATCGAGAGCATCGTTTCGAGCCGCGACAGGGCATCCCGCGGCGTGTTCGCGTGGAGCGTGGTCAGGGAGCCGTCGTGGCCCGTGTTCATCGCCTGCAGCATGTCCACCGCCTCGGGGCCGCGGACCTCGCCGACCACGATCCGGTCGGGCCGCATGCGGAGCGCGTTGATGACGAGCTGGCGCGCCGAGACCGATCCGGCGCCCTCCACGTTCGGCGGGCGGGT
>CAZUIY010000027.1:0-3093 GCA_964619975.1 uncultured Gemmatimonadales bacterium | reverse complement strand
GGCCGACGAGCTCGAGGTGATCGAGATCCCGCCCGAGATCCGGATCCCGCCGCCGCCCGAGGAGATCGCCCGGCCGGCCACGCCGGTCATCGCGGAGGAGCCGGTCGAGGAGGACATCACGATCGCCGAGACCGAGATCACCGAGAACGAGCCGATTCCGGACGCCCCGCCGCCCCCGCCGGCCGCGGAGCCATCGGTCGGCAACACGTTCACCTTCACGCCCTACACCGTGAAGCCCAAGTGCAACCGGGGCTGCTCGGCGGAGGACATTCTGAGGAACGTCCCGCCGCTGCTGCGGCGGAGCGGGGTCTCCTGTGACCTCACCGTCGGCATCCGGATCGACACCAGCGGGAACGTGACGGCCACGGATCTGCTCAGGTCGAGCGGAAACGCGGCGTGCGACCAGGCGGCCCAGCAGTGGGCCCGGTCGACGCGATGGTCGACCGCGTACAACCGCGATCAGCCGGTCGTCGTCTGGATCGCCCAGCCGGTGAGCATCAAGACGGAGTAGTCGCGGGGACCCGAAGTCCGACCCTCCCGTCCGACGGCGATTGACACGCCGTCGGCGGCGGGTCTATAATGGGAAGACGCCGTTTCCAGCCGACCGGCTCTTTCTCGCAACGCCTCTACGAAGGGAGGTTGTTTCGAACCCAGTGCCGTTCGCTTCTCTGGCGCGCCATGCGCGCCCCTCATCGATCCAGCCCAACCACCGGAGTCACCCGGATGGATACACGTCCGTCCGGTCCGCGCCCTCGGGCGCAGGCCGCGACGCATCCGTGTTCCCGGGCCAGCCGCTCCGGCGTACCCCGTGTCGCCCGAACGACACGTCCATGTACCCCAACGGAGGACACCTCATGCAGAAGCCTGGTTTGTACAGCGCGTCTGCCAGGTTCGCGGTGCTCGTCCTCGGCGTTCTCGCGCTGGTCGGCTTCGGCCACAGCGCGGCGCTCGCCCAGGTGACGGGAAAGGTGATCGGAACGGTCGCCGACCGCGATACCGGACAGCCGCTCGTAGGAGCCCAGGTGGTGGTCGAGGGAACGAACCTCGGCAACGTCACCAATGAAGACGGCTACTACTTCATCAACAACGTCCCGGTCGGCGTCCAGGAGATCACGGCGCAGTACCTGGGCTATCAGGCCACCTCGGCCGAACAGCGGGTTCTCGCCGGTCAGACGATGACCGTCGACTTCCGCCTCGGCAGCGAAGTGGTGCAGGCCGACGCGATCACCGCGGTGATCGAGCGCGAGCCGCTGGTCGCCCGCGACAACACGATCTCCAAGTCCCGGTTCACGTCCGAGGACGCGCAGGGACTGCCGGTGGACAACGTGAGCCAGGTGATCGCGCTCGGCGCCGGCATCTACCAGGGCCAGTCGGGATTCATCATCCGCGGCGGTCGTGGCTCTGAGGCCGCGACGTACGTGGACGGAGCCCTGATCACCGACTTCGCCTCCCAGCGCAACAACGCCGACGTCGGCCTGTTCGCGGTCGAGGAGGTCGACGTGATCACCGGCGGCTTCAACGCCGAATTCGGCCACGCGCAGTCGGGCATCATCAACATCGTGACGCGCGAGGGCGGCCGGGACTTCCACGGCAACGTCCGCTTCACGACTGACGGCCAGCTCGGCACCAGCGCCTACGACCTGGTGGGGCTCGCTGGCGACGATCGCGTGATCACCCCCGACGAGGCGGCGGGGCTGGAGCAGCAGGGCTGCTGCGGCTACAACTCGCTGCAGGCCTCGATCGGCGGTCCGATCATCCCGGACAGGCTGACGCTCTTCGCCTCGATGGACGCCGAGGCGGCGGCCGACTTCTTCCCGTCTTCAGCCGGCTTCAACCCGGCGGTGGGCCATTTCAACTCGAGCGGCTCGACCGAGACCATCCTGCCGGGCAACGCCGGCGACGTGACTCGGACGCAGGCCAAGCTCTCGTCGTTCCCGACGAGCAGCTCGAAGATCACGGCCACGTACCTGTTCAACCGCAGCCAGTTCGAGAACCACTCGCGGGGCTTCCTCCTGCATCAGTTCTACTCGGCGGGTGCGGCGCGGACCAAGACGCACGACCTCATCGTCGGGTATGACCAGCAGATCTATCAGACCGCGGAGCGGAGCCTGAATCTCCAGATCCGCGGCAACTGGCACTCCTCCGATCTCCACACCGGGACCCCGAAGAATCCGGTCACCGCGGGGATCCTGACCGAGATCCTGGGCGCCGAATGCGGCTCCGAGTGCGACGCCAGCGACTACACGTTCGAGGACGACTTCCTGAACTACCGCTTCAGCGACGTCGAATTCTTCTTCGAGGACGTGGACCCGGGCGACATCCCGAACGCGGGCAACGCGACGATCCTCACCCGTGACCCGGATCCGGTGTTTGGCGTCACCAACATCTATGCCGGATCGGGCTTCTCGAACTCGTTCTTCCGCCGCGAAGAGAAGCGGACCGGCATCCGGGCCGACCTCGACGCGCAGCTGGGCCGCGTACACCGCGCCAAGGTGGGCGTGGAGTGGCAGTTCATCGATCTGCACACGGCCAGCACCCGGTTCACCGACGCGATCTTCGCGAACCTGTACACGGTCGAGCCGCGCGTCGGCGCCGCCTACGTGCAGGACCGGCTGGACTACGGGGACCTCGTGATCGACCTCGGGCTTCGCTGGGACCACTGGAATCCCAACACCATGTTCCCGCTCTTCCCCGGAGTGGTCGATTGCGACATCTCGGCGTTCGATCAGTGCTCGCCGGACGCGGAGAGCGTCGAGGCGCCGACCAAGGATGAGCTCTCGCCGCGGATCGGCGTGGCGCACCCGATCACGGACGCCACCCAGGTGCGGCTCTCCTACGGCAAGTTCCACCAGCTGCCCGAGTTGCGGCACTATTTCGCCGCCTTCAACACCGACTTCGTGGCGGCCGGTCAGAACGCCAACATCCTGTACGGGAACCCGTTCCTCGACTTCATCGAGACGACGGCGTTCGAGGCCGGGATCACGCACCTGATCAGTGAGAACCTGGTGCTGGACGTGGTCGGCTACAACCGCGACCGCCGCGGCGCGATTCGCGTCGACGTGTTCCAGACCGGCTCGATCACCGAGACGCTCG
>CAZUIY010000026.1:0-1505 GCA_964619975.1 uncultured Gemmatimonadales bacterium | reverse complement strand
ACGCATCTAGCAGGCTTGGCCCGTCGCCGATGAGGGCGCAGCATCGGCGGTGAGAGGAGTTTGTGATGCAAACCTACGCAGCGGTGGACCTTCACTCGAACAACGGTGTGCTGGCGATCATCGACGAGACGGACCGCGTTCTCAAGCAACGGAAGATCCCGAACAAGCTCGAACTGTTCGTGGCCGAGCTCGAGCCGTTCCGGGCGACGTTGCAGGGAATCGCGGTCGAGTCGACGTTCAACTGGTACTGGCTCGTGGACGGGCTGCAAGCCAGGGACTTCCCGGTCGTCCTGGTGAACACGGCCGCGATCCAGCAGTACTCGGGCCTCAAGCACTCGGACGACGAGTACGACGCGTGGTGGCTGGCGCACATGATGCGGCTCGGCATCCTGCCGAAGGGCTACATCTACCCGAGGGAAGAGCGCGCCGTCCGGGATCTGCTGCGGAAGCGAGCGACGCTGGTGCGGCAGCGCACCGCCAACATCCTGAGCGTGCAGAACCTCGAGCACAGGAACCGGGGAACGAAAATCTCATCGAATGAGGTCAAGCACCTCACCATCGCGCGCGTCGCCGAGTTGTACGACAACGAAGACTTGGCACTGGCTCTGACGACGACAGTCAAGATCATCGACGCGCTGACCGAGCAAACCCGGCTCCTCGAGCGTGCCGTGCTCCGGAAAGCCCGGCTGCGGGAGGAGTTCAAGCTGCTGCTCAGTGTGTGGGGGATCGGAGAGATCCTCGGCCTCACGATCATGTACGAGGCCGGCGATATGGGCCGGTTCGCTTCGCCGGGTGACTTCGCCTCGTACTGCCGTTGCGTCGACGCTCGGCGGTTCTCGAACGGGAAGAAGAAGGGCGACAACAACGGGAAGAACGGGAACAAGTACCTGGCCTGGGCCTTTATCGAGGCCGCGCATTTCGCGGTCCGGTTCTACCCTGAGGCCAAGCGCTACCACGACCGGAAGGCAGCGAAAGTGAACGCCGTGGTGGCCATCAAGAGCATCGCCCACAAGCTCTCCCGGGCGGTGTTCCACGTGCTGTGCGATCAGAAGCCGTTCGATCCGAAGAAAGTGTTTGTATGAGCTTGGTCGGTGCGGTCAGCCACCATTGGGGTTGGTACAACCACCAGGTCTGATTGGAGGCCGCACCGGCCAGGATGAGGTGACGTTATGATTCCGCAACGAGCGCGTGAGCCACACGGGGTTGGACGCCGGTCATCGGCCGGTGAGCCACAAGTTCTGTGCACCTTCCAATTGGACACGCGCTCGTACGACCGATCCGTTTCTGGGACGCTTTGTGCGTCAGGGGCCAAGCCGATCCTCGATCGGCCGTAGCCTTGATCCTGATGGGTGACTGGTGCGGACTCATCGTCCGACGCCGCTCGACCGAGACGCCGGGACTGCGAAATCAGCACGCCACCGACCAAGACGCCGCCGATCACAGCGGCCAAACGCCGCACGGGATTCGCCCGCCCATATTGACAACGCCTGCTAATGGGTGACCCC
>CAZUIY010000025.1:0-1960 GCA_964619975.1 uncultured Gemmatimonadales bacterium | reverse complement strand
CGTAGTCGATGGAGATCACCGGGTGGTGCCCCTCCTCCTCGGCGATGTCGGCCACCGCGTTCACGAAGTCGATCGAGTCCATGAAGTCCTCGAGCTCGAACGTGCGGACCAGCTTCCGGCCGCTGGTCAGGTCCCAGTCCGGCACATGCTCGCGCATCCGGAACGTCTCCTCCGCCGTCAGCGCCGGCGTGTCGCCACTGCACGGCTCGCAGCGGCGCTCGGTCAGCTTCTCCGTCATCTCCCCCTCCTCAATCGTGTGGGTGTGCGGCCCCGAGCCGTTCGGCGATCCAGTCCTGGAGCCGGTCGACCGCCACGCGCTCCTGGCGCATGGAGTCGCGCTCCCGCACGGTCACCGCGCGGTCCTCGATCGACTCCCCGTCCACGGTCAGGCAGAACGGCGTGCCCGCCTCGTCCTGCCGGCGGTAGCGGCGTCCGATCGATCCGCCGTCGTCGTAGAACACGTTCCAGCGGCGCGCCAGGTTCCGGTGGATCCCGGTGGCCATCTCGGGCATGCCGTCGCGCTTGACCAGCGGGAAGACCGCCGCCTTGATCGGCGCGATCCGCGGGGCCAGCCGCAGGACCGTCCGCGCCTCCTTGCCCTCGCCCTCCTCACGGAAGCCGTCCACCAGGCACGTCAGGAGCGTCCGGTCCACTCCGGCCGAGGTCTCCACGATGTACGGCAGGTACCGCTCCTTCGCGGCCTCGTCGAAGTACGAGAGCTTCTTACCCGAGGCTTCCTCGTGTCGCGCCAGGTCGAAGTCGGTGCGGTCGTGGATCCCCTCCAGCTCCTGCCAGCCGAACGGGAACTCGTACTGGATGTCGTAGGCGGCGGCCGCGTAGTGAGCCAGCTCGTCCGGGCCGTGCTCGTGGATCCGCAGCTTGTCGTCGCGGATCCCGAGCTCCCGGTACCAGGCGCGGCGGATGTCCCGCCACCGCTCCAGCCACTCGCGGTCCTCCCCCGGCTTCACGAAGTACTGCATCTCCATCTGCTCGAACTCGCGGGTCCGGAAGATGAAGTTGCCGGGGGTGATCTCGTTCCGGAACGCCTTGCCGATCTGGGCGATGCCGAACGGCACCTTCTGCCGCGAGGCGTTCAGCACGTTCAGGAAGTTCACGTAGATCCCCTGGGCCGTCTCCGGCCGCAGGTACGTGACCGACCCTTCCCCCTCCACCGGCCCCATGTGGGTCTTGAACATGAGGTTGAACTGCCGCGCCTCCGACAGGTCGCGCCCCCCGCAGCGCGGGCAGTGCGGCTCCTTCATCTCCTCCAGCGCGTCGGACCGGAAGCGGTGCTTGCAGGTCCGGCAGTCGATCAGCGGGTCGGTGAACCCCTCCACGTGGCCGGACGCCTCCCACACCTTCGGGTGCATGAGGATGGCGGCGTCGAGGCCCTCGACATCGTCGCGCCGGACCATCGACTCCCACCAGAAGTCGCGGACGGCGCGCTTCATCTCGACGCCCAGCGGACCGTAGTCCCAGGTGGAGCCCGCCCCGCCGTAGATCTCCGAGGACTGGAACACGAACCCGCGCCGCTTGCAGAGCGATACGAGCCGGTCCATCACGTCGCCGGCGGCGACGTTTCCCCAGTCGGAGGTGGCGGTGCCGCTGGACTCGCTCACAGCGACGTGAAGAGCGTCTCGTCGATCGCCGCGGGGTCGCCGATCACGACGAAGTGGATGTTCTTCAGGTACTCGGCGGCCACCCGCTGCAGGTCGGCCGGCGTCACGGCGCGGACCCGGTCCGGGAACGCCTGCGCGTTCTCCCAGCCCCCGCCGACCAGCTCGAACGTGCCGAGCGTGTTGGCCTGGCCGGAGTGGGTCTCCTGGGCCAGCCAGTACTGCGTCAGGAACACGTTCACGCTCTCGGCCAGGCGCTCGGCGGAGATCGGCTCGGTCTTCAGCCGCTCCACCTCGGCCAGCATGACCGGCAGCGTGGCGGCGGGATCGACGGCCGTCACGTA
>CAZUIY010000024.1:0-6860 GCA_964619975.1 uncultured Gemmatimonadales bacterium | reverse complement strand
CGCCAGGTGGCGGAACTCGTCCTGGGGCCGGCTCGCCCAGTTGAAGATCTGGATCGACAGCACCGTGAACTGGTCGCGCGGCCCCTCCGGCACGAACGCGATGAACGTGAGCGCCCCGATCATGATGAGGGGCGCCGTCTCGCCGATGGCGCGGGAGAGGGCCAGGATCGTCCCCGTCATGATGCCGGGGAACGCGCTCGGCAGCACGTGGTGCCGCGTGGTCTGCCATTTGGTGGCCCCCAGGCCGTAGGACGCCTCGCGGATCGAGTTCGGCACCGCCCGGATCGCCTCCTGCGCCGCGATGATCAGGACCGGGAGGATCAGGAGCGTGATCGTGAGCGCCCCCGAGATCAGGCTCCGGCCGCCGGTGGCGAAGCCGATCCACCGGACGAACACCGCCAGCCCCAGGATTCCGTAGACGATCGACGGCACCCCCGCCAGGTTGGCGATGTTGGTCTGGATCACCGCCTGGAGGCGGGTCCGGCCGGCGTACTCCTCCAGCCACACCGCCGCCGCCACGCCCAGCGGGAACGAGAAGATCGCCACCAGGGCCATCAGCCAGACCGTGCCGTATAGCGCCGACTTGATGCCGGCCCGTTCCGGGAGCCGCGACGGGAACTCGGTGAAGAACGCGGGGGTCAGCCACGCCACGCCGTCCACCAGGACGTCGGCCAGGAGCACCACCAGGAACAGGACGCCGGTGGCGGTGGCCGCCAGGCAGAGCCACTCGAACGCCTTCCCCTTCTTGCGCCGCCGCTGGAGCTCGGGCGGGGCCTCCAGCAGCCGGCCGGCGGGCGGGCTCACGCGTACACCTCGCGGTACCGCTTCAGGAACCAGCGGCCGAACAGGTTCATTCCGAGTGTGACTACGAACAGAGTCAAACCCACCGCGAAGATCGACTGGTACTCGATCGATCCGAACGGCGTGTCACCGAGCGACACCTGCACGATGTAGGACGTCATCGTCTGGATCGACTCCCGCGGGTCCAGGGTCAGCCGCGGCGTCATGCCGGCGGCCAGCACCACCGCCATCGTCTCCCCGATGGCGCGCGAGATCGCCAGGATGAAGGACGCCACGATCCCCGAGAGCGCGGCCGGCGTGACCACCCGGGTCGCCACCTCGAACTTCGTGGCGCCGAGCGCGTAGGCGCCCTGCCGGAGCGAGCGCGGCACCGCGGTCATGGCGTCCTCCGACAGCGAGGCGATCAGAGGCAGCACCATGATCCCCACCACGATCCCCGCCGAGAGCGCGTTGAACACGCCGATCCCCGGAATGAACGTCCTGAGGATCGGCGTGACGAAGGTGAGCGCGAAGTAGCCGTACACGACCGTGGGAACCCCGGCCAGGATCTCGAGGACCGGCTTCAGCACGCCCCGCAACCGACGCGGGGCGTACTCGCTCAGGTAGATCGCCGAGCCCAGCCCCAGCGGCACCGCGATCGCCGCCGCCAGGACCGCCACCAGGACCGAGCCGGCCAACAGCGGCAGCACGCCGAAGTGCTGCGGCACGAACAGCGGAGTCCACTGCGTGCCGGTCACGAAGTCGACCAGCGGCACACGGCGGAAGAAGGCCACCGACTCCCAGACCAGGACCGCCACGATCCCGACCGTGGTGAGGATCGAGATCCCCCCGGCCAGGAACAGGAGCCCGCCGATCGCGCGCTCCTTCCAGGTGCGGGCCCGGGCGCCGGCCAGCGCCGTCCGGGGGGCCCGGACGTGCGCCGGCATCGCCGGGTCGGCGGGAGACGGTCCGGCCGGGTCGGTCACGCGCCGGGCGCGGCTCCGGCGGCGGTGTCGGCGGGGGTCGTGTCCGCCGGGATGGTGTCGCCCGGCGTGGTGTCGCCGGGGGTTTCGTCCGCCGGAGCGGCCTCGCCCGGAGCCGCCCCGGCGGCCCCGCCGGCCAGCGCCTCGACCTTCGCCAGCTCGTCACCGTACTGCTCGTCCGTCAGCGGGACGTACCCCACCGACCGGACCAGCTCGGACCCCTCGGTCAGCGAGAACTCGAGGAACTCCCGCACCGCCTCCTTCTCGAGGCCGCGGTCGCTCACGTACAGGAAGAGCGGCCGCGAGAGCGGGGCGTACTCGCCGCTCTCGATCGTCTCGACGGTCGGCTGGACGCAGCCCGCGCCGCCGTCCACCGCCACGAGCTTCAGCCGGTCCTGGTTCTCCTCGTAGTACGCGTAGCCGAAGTAGCCGAGGGCGCCGGGGTCCCCCGTCACGCCCTGCACCAGCACGTTGTCGTCCTCGCTGGCGGTGTAGTCGGGGCGGCTGGCGCCGGTCTCGCCCGCGATCTCCTCGGTGAAGTAGTCGAACGTCCCGCTGTCCGTGCCGGGCCCGTACAGGATGATCCGCTGGTCGGGGAAGCCGTCCCTCACCTGGGACCAGTTGTCGACCGTGCTCCCCGGCTCCCAGATCCGCCGGAGCTCGTCGGTGGTCAGGCACTGGGCGAAGTCGTTGGCCGGATTCGCCACGACCGACAGGCCGTCCCAGGCGATCCGCACCTCGGTGAACTCGACGCCGTTCTGCTCGCAGAGCGCCGCCTCGTCTTCCTCGATGGACCGGGAGGCGTTGGAGATGTCGGTCTCGCCGGCGCAGAACCGCTTGAAGCCGCCACCGGTCCCGGACACCCCCACGGTCACGCGCGTGCCGCCGTGCATCCGCTGGAACTCCTCGGCGAGCGCCTCCCCCACGGGGTAGACGGTGCTCGAGCCGTCGATCTCGATGGTGCCGCTGAGCGTCGAGTCCGCGTCGGTGCCCGCGTCGGGCCCGCCCCCGCAGGCAGCGAGCGCAACGAGAGCCGCGGCGGCTCCGATCCGGATCGTGTGTCGGTGCATGGGAGTCTCCTGGCTTGAGGTCGCGGGAACGATATCACGGAACTGTGACCGAAGAATGACGCGGCCGTCAGAAGCCGAAGACCATGTGGAGCCGGAGCGCCGTCTCGCTGTCCCCCTCGGCGGGCGAGAGCACGTCGACCCCCACCTGCGTCTTCACCCGGCGGTGGTGGTAGACGTTCAGCCCGGCGGTCAGGATCGTGGCCTCGTCGTCGTCGGCGTCGGTGTCGGGGTCGGTCCAGCCGACCCGGACGGCCGGCTCCCAGCCGATCACGACCGGCGAGTCGTACACCGCCACGTGCCAGGCCGCGACCCCCTGGAGCGCCAGGAACGTGGCGTCGGGGCCGGCCAGCCAGTCGTCCCCGGTCATGACCTGCGCCAGGGCCCTGAGCCCCGGCTCGGCGTACTCGCCACCGGTCAGGGCCAGCTCGTAGGCCTTCACCCATTCCTCGGCCGGCGGTCCGCCGTCGGTCACCGGCATCTCCAGCCGGTTGGCGGACACGGCCCCGGCCAGCGCCCAGCCGTCGGCCACCTTCACCCCGACCCGCGCCGCCACCTGCTTGCCGTCGTCCTCGTCGCTCGTGTTGGCGCCCGAGCCGTTCCAGACCCCGGCGGTGGCGGTGACCCGTTCGAAGGCGCCGCTCCACTCGAGCCCGATGTCGCGGTCGGAGTAGCCGAGATCGCCGACCAGCCCGTTGGGCGTGGGGGCGGTGGCGCCGCGCGGGGCGCCGCTCCGCTCGATCACCATCCCCTCCCGGCTGGACCCCAGCTCCAGCGCGTCGAACGGCTTTTTGAACTGCCCCATCCGGAGCCGCGCCGCGGGAGCGAAGGCCAGCCGGACGTACGCGTCGGTCAGGCTCGCCCGGCCGCGCCCGAAGTCGGCCTCCACCTCGCCGGAGAGCCAGCCCGCCGCCCATACCCGGACCCCCAGGCGCGCCCGCCGCAGCCGCCAGTCCACCGCCGGCTCGTCGTCCACCGTGGTGGCGTCGAGCTGCGGCTGGATGTTGCCGCGGACGTGGAGGCTGTCCACTCCGCCCGCCCGCACGTTCTGGGCGGCCGCCGGTGCCGGCGACAGCGCCAGCGCCGCTCCCGCGCAGACCATCGCCGTGACGGCGGACCGCCACGACCGTTCCCTGCCGGATCGTCCAGTCACCGGAGTCCTCCCGTGATGCCGTGGATAACCGTGTGCGCGGGTGTCGACGAAGTTCGTGCCCACTCTATCGTCATATGGTGACCATAGTATGACACCGTCGGCCGCTTGACGGCCGCCGGCCCCGCGGGCACGTTCTCGTCCCATGGCGCTGCCCATTCCCCTCCGGATCGCGATTCAGGGAGAGCGCGGGGCGTACAGCCAGGAGGCGGCGGTCCAGCTCCTGGGCGAGTCGATCAAGATCATCGCGACCCGCGACTCCCCGCACATGTTCTCCTCGGTGGTGCGGCACCGGGCGCACGCCTGCCTGGCCCCCATGGAGAACTCCCTGGTCGGCTCCATCTATCCGCACTACGACCTGATGCTCCGGTTCGGCTTCCGGGTGCTCGGCGAGGTGTATCTGAAGGTCGAGCACTGCCTGATCGCTCCGGTGGGGACGTACGTCGAGGAGGTGCGGCGGGTCTACAGCCATCCGGTGGCGCTCGAGCAGTGCCAGGAGTTCTTCCGCCGCCATCCCGAGATGGAGGCGGTGGTCACGTACGACACGGCGGGCAGCGTGCAGATGCTGATCCAGAGCCGGGAGGCCGGGGGGGCGGCCATCGCCGGCCGCGGCGCCGCCGAGCAGTACGGCGGGCGGGTGCTGGAGGAGCACCTGGAGGACGACCCGGCCAACTACACCCGTTTCTTCCTGCTTGCCCACGACCAGGACCGCGAGCTGGAGGGAGTCTCGGAGCACTTCCGGCGGGGACAGGCGGGCGCGCCCAAGACGTCCGTCGTCTTCTACGTCGACAACCGGCCCGGGGCCCTCCAGGGCGCGCTCGGCGCCTTCTCGGACCGCGGCGTCGACCTCACCCGGATCGAGAGCCGCCCGATCCGCGGCAAGCCGTTCGAGTACCTCTTCTACCTCGACTTCCACGGCGACCCCGCCACCGCCCCGGCCGCCGAGGCGATGGACGACCTGCGCCGCCGGGCCGGCTTTCTCCGGAACCTCGGCACCTATCCCGCCGGCCGCCTCGACTGGGTGGGCGGCGACGAGCCGTTCCTCCCCCGCCCGCCGCGGCCCTGACGCGCCCGCCCCGCGAGGGACCTACAGGAACACCGCCCGCAGGACGAAGTTGCACGCCATGGTGACCACCGCCGCGGCCGGGATCGTGATCACCCAGCTGTAAGCGATGTGGCGGATCACGCGCAGGTTGAGCGCCGCCATGCCGCGGGCGAAGCCGACCCCGATCACCGCGCCGATCAGCGTGTGCGTGGTCGAGATCGGGAGCCCCAGCCGGGAGGCCAGGAGCACGGTGGTGGCCGCCCCGAACTCGGCCGAGAAGCCGCGGGTGGGGGTCATGCTGGTGATCTTGTGGCCGACCGTGGCGATCACCTTGTACCCCCAGGTCGCCAGGCCGAGGATGATCCCGCCGCCGCCGAGCAACAGGACCCACACCGGAACCGGCGCCTCCGCCACCACCGCCCCCTGCTGGGCCACCTGGACGATCGCCGCCACCGGGCCGATGGCGTTCGCCACGTCGTTGGCGCCGTGGGCGAAGGCGACGTAGCAGGCGGTCACGATCTGGAGCCCGCCGAAGAGCCGCTCCACGGCGGCCACGGAGTACCCCGTGGGCCGTGGCCGGCGGACCAGCCAGAACCGCATGCCGAGGCCGAGCACCGCGCCGATCGCCAGGCACACCGGCCCCGCCACCTGGAACCCCAGGTCCAGGTTCAGGTTCTTCAATCCCTTGTACAGGATCGACAGCCCCAGCGTGAACCCGACCAGCGCGATCAGGTGGGGCGCCCACTGGACGGTGGCCTCGTACGGATCGTCGGCCAGGATGATCTTCCGCCGGACGAACGTGAACATGAGGAACGCGAGGAGCCCCCCGCAGAGCGGTGAGACGACCCAGGAGAGGACGATCGGCCCGAGCGTCGCCCAGGACACGTCCCGCCATCCCACCGAGACCAGACCGAAGCCGACCACCGCGCCCACGATCGAGTGCGTCGTCGAGACCGGCAGGCCCAGCGCCGTCGCCACGAGGAGCCACGCCGCCGCCCCGAAGAGCGCCGCGGCCATCCCGATCATGAACGACTCGGGATCGTCGACGAAGAGCTCGGGCGGGATGATCCCGCCCTTGATCGTCTCGGTGACGTGGGCGCCGACCAGGACCGCGCCGGCGAACTCGAAGACCGCGGCCACCAGGATCGCCTGCTTGAGCGTGAGCGCGCCGGAGCCCACGCTCGTCCCCATGGCGTTGGCCACGTCGTTGGCGCCGATGTTCCACGCCATGAACAGGCCGATGGCGAGGGCCAGCACCAGGAAGAGCGTGTAGTCGCCCAACCGCTTAGCCCTTCGTCAGCATCATCCGCAGGTTGTCCCCGGTGTTCTCCGCGTGGTTGGCGATCTCGCCGAGCAGCCGGAACAGCTTCATGATGAAGTAGATGGACGTGGGGTCGACCTGGTCCTCCAGCAGGTAGAGGCGCCGGGACAGGTCGGTCTGGAGGCAGTCCGCCTCGTACTCGCCCTGGCTGACCTCCTCGATCAGCTCCAGAACGCGGTCGGCCCCGCGGCCGCCGAACGAGGCCTCCTGGAGCTCCTCCAGCTCGCTGGCCGCCTGCACGAGCCGCTCGCTCACCTCGATCGTCTTCTCGGTGAACTCCAGGATCCCCTCGTGCATCGGAGCGGGCACGCGGGTTCTGCGGATCGTCAGCAGCACGGCGATGTCCTCGGCCGTGTCGGCGATCGCATCCTGTTCCTTGAGGAACTTCAGCATGTCCCCGCGGTCGACCGGCAGGAACAGCGACTTGGGAAGGTGGTCGCGGATCTCCCGCTTGATGATGTCTGCCTTGTGCTCGAGCTTCGAGATCCGCTCGTAGATGGCGTCCACCTCGTCA
>CAZUIY010000023.1:0-12152 GCA_964619975.1 uncultured Gemmatimonadales bacterium | reverse complement strand
CACCGGCGCCACGAAGTTCCGCTGCAGGTTCCGCGCGGAGGCCCGGCGCCAGGCGATGACGGGACCGATCCCCAGCGTGATCAGGAGCGCGATCGACAGCGGCCCGTTCACCTGGTTGAAGAACGGCGGCCCGACCGAGATCCGCTGCCCGGTGAGGGCCTCGGAGATGAACGGGAAGAACGTCCCCCACCAGATAGCGAAGGCGATCCCGACCAGGAGCAGGTTGTTGAACAGAAACGCGCTCTCGCGCGACGCGAACGACTCCAGCCGGCTCTCGGTCCGGAGCATGTCGGAGCGCCACCAGACCAGCGCCACCGTCGCCCCGATCACGATCACCAGGAAGGTGAGGAACAGATACCCCACGTCGGTGGATGCGAAGGCGTGCACCGACTCGATGATGCCGCTCCGCGTGACGAACGTGCCGAGGATCGTGAGGCCGAAGGTGAGCGTGACCAGGGTCACGTTCCACATCTTCAGCATCCCCTTCTTCTCCTGGATCATGATCGAGTGGACGAACGCCGCCCCCGTGAACCACGGCATGATCGCCGAGTTCTCGACCGGATCCCAGCCCCAGAAGCCGCCCCACCCGAGCTCGATGTAGGCCCAGTGCGAGCCCATCAGGTTGCCGATCGTCAGGAACAGGAACGGGAACAGCGACCACTTCCGCATCGCCGTCACCCACTCCGACCCCAGCCGGCCGGTGACCAGCGCGCCGATCGCGAAGGCGAACGGCACCGACCACCCGACGTACCCCAGATAGAGTGAGGGCGGGTGGGCCGCCATCCAGTGGTTCTGAAGAAGCGGGTTGAGCCCGCGTCCGTCCACCGGCATGAAGTCGAGCCGGACGAACGGCTTCGAGGCGAACACCAGAACGATCAGGAAGAACGCCAGGATCGCCAGCAGGGTTCCGGCCGCGTGGGGCACCAGGAACGGCTGCCGGTGCCGCAGAACGAGCATCGCCGCCGTCGAGTAGGCGCAGAGGATCAGCGCCCACAGGAGCATGGAGCCTTCCATCCCGCCCCACACCGCGGCGGCCTTGTACCAGACCGGCATCGCCCGGCTGGCGTTCGCCGCCACGTAGGAGAGCTGGAACTGGTCGGTCACGAAGGCGTACGTGAGGACCGCGTAGGCGAGCGCCACGCACGCCGACGCGCCGTACACCGCCCCCACCGCGGCGTCGGCCATCCGGGCGTCGTTCCGGAGTCCCCCCAGGTGGCCGACCACGGCGCCGTAGAGCGCCAGCGCGAGGGCCACCCAGAGGGCGAGCGGGGCCATGGCGTACAGGCTCACGGGGTCTCTTCTCTCTTCGCCAGACGGGTTCTCAGGCGGGCGGCCCAGGCGTTCAGCTTCGCCTGCCGGCTGGAGAGCCCCAGCAGATAGCCGAACAGGACGGCCCAGAAGATCCCGTAGGCGGCCAGGTAGTACGTCATGGCCGCGCCCCGGACTCGCGCCGGTCCAGCAGCGCCTCCAGGAGCGCCAGGTTCTCCGCCGTCCGCTCCTGCCACACCCGCTGGATCAGGAGCCACAGGAACACCAGCGAGAACGACGCCAGCGAGACCAGGAGCGTCACCAGCATCGACGCGGGCAACCCCCCGCCCGGATCGTCCATGATCATCACCACCGGCTCCGGGTGCAGGGTCCGCCACCACAGGACCGAGAGGTGGATGATCGGCACGTCCAGGAACCCGACGATCCCCACGATCGCCGCCAGCCGGGCCACGTCCGTGTCGGCCCGCGCGAACGCCCGGAGGAGCAGGTAGCCGCCGTAGATGAACCACAGGATCAGGGTCGAGGTCAGCCGCGCGTCCCACGTCCAGAACGTCCCCCAGATCGGCTTCCCCCACATCATGCCGGTGGCCAGCGCGAGCGTGGTGAACAGGAAGCCGATCTCGGCCGCGCACCGGGCGAAGACGTCCCACAGCCGGGTCCGCTGCCAGAGAACCATGATCGACGAGACGAAGACTACGCTGAACGCCCCGTACATGATCCAGGCGGCCGGCACATGGATGTAGAAGATCTTCTGCGGATACCCCTGGATCGCCTCCAGCGGCACCCACCAGAAGATCAGCCCCAGAGTCACCCCCATGAGGCCGACCGCGAGCCAGCCGATCCACGGGCGGGCCCACATCATGCCGTGGTAGGTCCGCCCATCGAGCGTGGACCAGAACTGCCGCCAGGATGTCGGCCACCATTTCATCCGTTCAGTCCTCTATGACGTATTCGAAGCCGAGCGTGCAGACGACCCCGAATATGACATCGAATGCGACGGCGAGGCCCAGCCAGTCCCAGTAGGCGGCGCGGCTTGTGCCCTCGAAAAGCGCCTGCCCGCCCTCGGCGCCGGCCAGGACCAGCGGTACGCTGAGCGGAAACAGGAGGACCGGCAGCAGGAGCTCGCCCGCCGTGGTGCGGGCGGCCACGGCGGCGAAGAACGTGCCGAGCGCGGCGTAGCCGACGGCGATGACGACCAGCAGGAGCGCCAGGTGCGCCCACGCGCCGTGCGGGTCCAGCCGGTAGAGGACCAGCGCCACCGGCGCCAGCACGCATTCCAGACCAAGCAGGAAGATCGTGGCCCCCGCCCATTTGCCGAGGAACACCGCGGCCCGGTCGACCGGCGCCAGCAGCATCCCCTGGAGCGCCGCGTTCCGCTCCTCCTGGGCAAACCACCGGCCGAACCCGAGCGCCCCGGCGAACAGGAACGACACCCACAGGGCGCCGGGACCCAGCCGGGCCAGATCGGCCGTCCCCGGATCCCCCGCGAAGACGAAGATGACGACCACCAGGACGCCGAAGACGGCCATGGTGCCCAGGCTCTCCACGCGCCTGAGCTCGAGCCGCAGGTCCCGGACCAGGATCTCCCAGGCGGCCGGCCGGTTCACGCCGCACCGCGCGGGGCCACCGCCAGCGCCGAGTCCCAGGCCGCGCGCAACCCCAGATCCGAGGCGCCCTCGCGGGCCCCCGCGGCCCGCACCCGCCCGTCCACCAGCACCAGGTACCGACCGGCCGCCGAGGGCGCCCTGTCCACGTCGTGGGTGGTGAGGACGATCGTGCGGCCTTCGGCGGAGAGGCCGTCCAGCGACTCGGCCAGCCGGGCCGCGGCGCGCGGGTCCAGACCGGCGAAGGGCTCGTCCATCAGGAGCAGCCGCGGCCCGTGCAGGATCGCCCGGGCGATCGACAGCCGCTGGGCCTGGCCGCGCGAGAGCGTGCCGGCCCGCTCGTCCGCGATCGGTTCCAGGCCAGCCGCCGCCAGCGCTCGCCGGGCCCGCCCCTCAGGGTCGTCCAGCCCGTACAGCGCGGCGTAGAACCGGAGGTTCTCGATCGCCGTCAGCCCGTCGTAGAGGAAGGTCGCGTGCGAGAGAAGACCCACGTCCGACTGCCGTTCGCGCGGCGCGGCCAGCCAGTCGTCCCCGTCCAGCCGCACGGCGCCGCCCGTCGGGCGCAGGAGCCGCGCCAGGATCTTCAGCAGCGTCGTCTTGCCGGCCCCGTTCGGGCCCAGCACGACCAGGAACTCGCCCGGCTCCAGGCGGAACGTGACGTCGTCGAGGGCCAGGCGGGGGCCGAACCACCGCGCCGCGCCCTCGACCTCCAGCCGCGCCCCGCCCGTCATCGGGCGCCGGCCGGGGGTCGGCGCCGGCGGGACCTCAGGGTGCGATGTCGGAGGGCGCCGCTTCGAGCTCGCCGGCCGCCTGGTACTTCGACGGACACTTGGCGAGCAGGGTCTCCGCCCGGAAGGTGCCGCTCTCGTCCATCCGCCCCTCGACCACCACCTGAATGCCCGGCCGGAAGATGTCGGGCACGGTGCCCTCGTAAACCACCGGGACCCGGGCGCCGCCGGCGGCGCCGGTCCCTTCGATGGAGAACAGGAGCTCCCGCGTGGTCTCGTCGCGCTCTACCGTCCCCGCCACCACGTCACCCGAGATCCGGAGCTTCTCCACCGTCGGGCCCGGTGCGGCCAGGAGCTCGTCCACTTCGCGGTAGTAGGTCAGGTTGTCGCCGGTCGCCTTGTAGACCAGGAAGCCGGTCGCGGAGGCGACGAGCGCGATGCCGACCGCCAGGCGGCCGAAGCGGCGCGGGCGGGAGGACTCGGGAGTCTCTCCGGTCGGGATCATCGGGTCTCCTCCAGCTCGCGGTCGAGCCGCGACGCGTACGGGGAATCGGCCGGGTCCGGGGGCGGCGGCGATGGCGGGCCACGCCGCTTCCAGCGGCGGGCCGCGAGCGCCACCCCGGCGCCGCCGGCCAGGACGACCAGGAACGGCAACAGCCAGGCGACCAAGTTGAATCCCCGCGCCGGGGGGGTCAACAGGATGTACGGTCCGTAGCGGGCCTCGAACCAGTCGAGGATCTCCCGGTCCGACGCCCCCGCCGCGACCATCTCCCGCACCTTCCGCTGCATGTCCTCCGCCATGAACGAGTTCGACGAGCGGATCGACTGGCTGCGGCAGACGGGGCACTTGAGCTGCCCCTCGAGCTCCCGCGCCCGGGCCTCCTGCGCCTCGGTCAGCGGGATCTCCGGGAGCCGGCTGGCCGGAGACGCGTCCAGCGCCGCCGGCGCCTCCTGGGCGGAGGCCGCCACCGGGGCGGCCGCCAGGAGGCCCGCGAGGAGCCACGCCGCCCGCCTCACGGGAGCCGCTCCACGTCCGTCCGCTCACCCGTGACTCCCGAGGCGACCCCGCTCCGCGCCCGCTCGATCCCGCGCTCCAGGTCCGCCTCCGTCAGCGGCCCGGTGTGCTTCGAGAGGATGCGGCCGTCGGCGCCGAGGAAGAACGTCTCGGGAACGCCGTAGAGCCCGTAGTTCAGCGCGATCGAGCCGTCGCGGTCAGGCCCCAGCAGGTAGGTCTTCCCGTACCGCTGGATGAAGCCCCGCGCCGCCGCCGCTTCGTCGTCCACCGCCACGCCGACGAACGCCACCTCCGGACCGTATCGCCGCCAGCCCGCCTCGAGGACGCGCGCCTCGTCGCGGCACGACAGGCACCACGAGGCCCAGAAGTTGACCACCGCCGGGCGGCCGGCGAGCCCCTCGAGCGTGACCGTGGAGTCGGCCGCGTAGAGCGGCACGGTGAGCTCCGGGGCGGGTCCGCCCACCAGCGGCGACGCCAGCGACGGCTCGCGCGCCAGCATGTAGACGAAGAGCGCCACCAGCGACGCCATGGCGGCCAGGAAGAGAACGCGCTGCATGAGTCTCTATTCTCGCTTTGCCCGTCGCCCCGCGCAAAGAGTAGCTTGGCCGCATCATGACCCGGACCGACCGTCATATCGTCCTCAAGGAGGACGTCGAAGTCGCGGCGCTCTACGACCTGCCGTGGCACGGCCAGGTGTGCCTCCACTCGGACGATCCCGAGCTGACGGCGCGGCTGGTCGAGGCCGGCGTCGTGTCCTCGGCGCGGGCGCCGTTCCTGGACGCCACCGGCCGGGGGATCCACGGCGCGTACGTCCCGCGGGTCCAGCTCAACCTGTTCTTCGAGCCGCCGCTGGAGGCGGTCCTGGACGCCATCCGTCCCACTCTCGAAGCCGCCGGCTACCGGGTCGCCGCGCCCGAGCCCGCCCGCTGAGCCCCACCGCCCCGACCGACCCCGTCATCGAGCTCTCCGGAGCCCGCAAGACCTACGACGGCACCGTCGCCGTCCACGGCCTCGACATGGCCGTGCCCCGCGGCTCCACCTTCGCGCTCCTGGGCCCCAACGGCAGCGGCAAGACGACCACCATCCGGATGATCCTGGGGATCCAGGAGCCGGATGAGGGCACGGTGCGGCTCTTCGGGCGGGCGCCGGAGCCGGCCGGCCTGGACCGGATCGGACATCTGCCGGAGGAGCGGGGACTCTACCCCCGCATGACCGCCATCGAGGCGCTCGTCTTCCTGGCGGAGCTCAAGGGCGTGCCGCGATCCGACGGCCGGCGGCGCGTCCTGGAGTGGCTGGAGCGGGTGGGCCTGGCGGACCGGGCCGAGGAGCGCGTGCAGAGCCTGTCGAAGGGGATGCAGCAGAAGCTCCAGTTCATCGCGGCGGTGGCCCACGAGCCCGAGGTCGTCATCCTGGACGAGCCGTTCAGCGGGCTCGACCCGATCAACCAGCAGGCGCTCCGCGACATCGTGGCCGACCTCCGGCGGCAGGGGCGGACGATCCTCTTCTCCACCCACATCATCGAGCACGCCGAGCGGCTCTGCGACCACGTCTGCATCCTGGCGCGGGGGCGCGTGGTGGCCGAGGGTCCGCTGGCCGAGGTCAAGCGGGCGCACGGCGACCGCTACGCGGCGGTGGAGATCCTGGCCTGGAGTGAGGCGGCCGAGGCGGCCGTGGCCTCCGCGCCGGGCGTGCGGACCGCCCGGCACGAGGGCACTTCCTTCGAGATCCGGCTCGCCGAGGGGGCCGACCCGGGCGCGCTGCTGCGCCATCTGGTCGAGGCCGGCGTGGCGATCCGCCGCTTCGAGCTGCTGGAGCCGTCGCTCCACCAGGTGTTCATCGAGCGGGTGGGCTCGCTGCCCCCCGAGATGGAGCCGGCCGATGTCTAAGACGATGGCGATCGTCCGCCGGGAGTTCCTGGCGTTCGTCCGCACGAAGTGGTTCGTCATCGGCACGCTGTTCGGGCCGCTCCTCATGTCGCTCTTCATCGTGCTGCCCCTCCTCTTCGCCGAGGGCGGCGGCAGCCGGCGGCTGGTGGTGGTGGACGCCACCGGGGGCGACGTCGGCCAGAGCGTCGTCGACGCGCTGGCGGCGGACGCCGCGGGCGGACGGTACGAGGTGGAAGGGGTCCGCCCGCCGGCGGGGTCGGAGGACTCGCTCCAGGCGGCGCTCCGCCAGCGGGTGGCCGAGGGGGCGCTGGACGGCTGGATCTGGCTCCCGGCGGGGGTGACCGGCGCCGAGGCCGCGCGCTACGAGGGCCGCCACGCCACCAGCTTCCGCGACCTCCGCGAGACCCGGTTGGCGGTCCAGCGAGCGGTCCAGGAGGAGCGGCTGCGGGACGCCGGCATCGACCCGGGGGTGCTGGCTACGGTGCTGAGCCCGGTCGGCCTGGAGGCCCGTGGTGTGGCCCAGGAGGAGGCGCGGGGGACGCCGGACGAGCTGTTCCTGGCCGCCCAGTTCATGGGGCTCGCCCTCTACCTGGTGATCCTGCTCTACGGGAACACGATCCTGCGGGCGGTGCGGGAGGAGAAGGAGAACCGGGTGGTGGAGCTCCTCCTCAGCTCGGTGGCCCCCGAGCGGATCATGGCCGGCAAGGTGTTCGGGATCGGCGCGGCGGGGCTGCTCCAGCTCTCGGTGTGGGTCCTGTTCGCGGCGCTGGCCCTCACGTTCGGCGACGACGTGGCGCCGGCCCTGGGCGCCAGCCTCCCGGATCTGCCGTCGATCCCCTGGCAGGCGGGCGCCCTGTTCCTCCTCTACTTCACCGGGGGCTACTTCCTCTACGCCGCGCTCTACGCCGCCATGGGGGCGGTGGCCACGTCCAGCCAGGAGGCGCAGAACCTCCAGTACCCGGCGATCGCGCCGCTCATGGTGGGATTCCTGATGGTCTTCGCCGTGCTGGACGACCCGAGCGGCAACCTGTCCGTGGCCGGAAGCCTGATCCCCTTCACCTCGCCGCTGGTGGTCCCGGTCCGCGCGCTCCTGGTGCCGATCCCCGCCGCGGAGCTCGCCGCGTCCGTGGCGATCCTGGCGGCGGCGTGCGCGGCGCTCCTGTGGGCCGGCGGCAAGGTGTACAAGGTGACGGTCCTGTCGACCGGGAACCGGCCCACCGCGCGGCAGCTCTGGCGCTGGATTCGCGCCGCCTGAGCCGCGCCGCCTCCCGACCCTACCGGGCCTCCGCCTCCAGCCGCTCGATCTCCGCCGACTCGCCCATCACCACCAGCCGGTCGCCCCGCTTGAGAACTGTGTCGGCCGTCGGCGCGATCCGCTGCTCCACCCCCTGCGGGCTCACCCGCTCGACGGCCACCACCGAGAGCCGCCGCTCCTCCCGGAGTCCCGTCTCGCGGAGCGGCTTCCCGACCAGCGATCGGGGGACCTCCACCTTCGCCAGGCGGGTCTCGGCGGGCAGCTCCAGGTAGTCGAACCCTTCGCCCTCCATCGTCCGCACCTTGGCCAGGAGCGCGTTTCTCCTCAGCACCTCCCGGTCGAACGCGCCCAGCACGTCCCGCCGCGTCACGACCCCCATGAACCGACGCTCCTCGACGTCCTCCACCACCGGCAGCTGACCCAGGTCGCGGAACCACAGCTTCTCGTTCACCTCCACCAGGCTGTCCTCCGGCGTGACGACGGGGATCTCGGTGACCAGATCCGCCGCCATGACCGCCGGCGGCAGATCCTCCTCGCCGAGGATCCGCTTCACCTCGTGGAGCTCCACGATCCCCATCAGCCGGCCCTCGTCGTCCCCCACGTAGATCTGGAGCTGGCGCGACCCCTGGAACACCTCGACGATGTCCTGCAGCGACAGCGTGGCCGGGTAGAGCCGGACGTCGGTGAGCATGATGTCCTGCACCCGGAGCGAGCGCATGAGGCGCTCCTGCGCGGTCCCCTCCCAGCGCATGCCGCGTCGCCGGAGCTCGTCGGTGTAGATGGACGAGCGGCGGAGGGTGCGCGCCACCCAGTACGCCGGCACGGCCGTCAGCATGGCGGGCAGCACGATCCCGTAGTTCTGGGTCAGCTCGAACGCCATGATGATCGCCAGGAACGGCGCGTGGGTGGTGCCGGCGATCAGCCCCGCCATGCCGGCCAGCGCGTACGCCCCGGCGGTCGCCGTCTGATCCGGCGCCACCTCGTGGAGCGCCGTGCCGAACACCCCGCCCAGCATCGCCCCCACGAACATGATCGAGGTGAACGCGCCGCCCGAGCCGCCGGAGGCGAGCGTCGCCGTGGTGGCCAGTATCTTGACTATGAACAGAGTCGCCATCAGGCCGATCGCCATCCGCTCGGCCAGCGCCAGGTTGATCCCCTCGTAGCCGTTTCCCAGGACGTGCGGCCAGAAGACCGCCAGCCCCCCCACCGCGAGCCCGCCGAGCGGGGTCCGCACCAGGAGCGGCCAGCCGGTCCGGTCCCACAGCGCGTACATCCGCTCCATCGCGCCCTGGAAGCCCACCGACGCCACCCCGGCCAGCATCCCGAGCAGCAGAAACGGCCCCACCTCCCACGGCGTCACCATGCCGAACTCCGATCCCGGCGCGTAGATGGGGCCGGGTCCGGCGAAGAACCGCGTAACGATGGTGGAGATCGCCGCCGCCACCACCGCCGGTCCGAAGAACACCATGTTGAACGACCCGATGATCACCTCCATCACGAACAGGGTCGCCCCGATGGGGGTGTTGTAGGCCGCCGCGAAGCCGGCCGCGATCCCCGCCGCCACGAGGATCCGGATCCGCTCCTCCGAGAACTTGAGCGAGCGGCCGACGCGCGAGCCGAGCGCCGCCGCGATCTGCCCCATCGGCCCCTCGCGGCCGACCGAGCCGCCGGAGGCGAGCGTCATGAGGGAGGCCGCCGAGCGCTGGAGCGCGGGCGTCAGGCGGATCATCCGCCCGCCGAGCGAGATCACCTCGAGGATGTCGGGGAAGCCGCCCTTCGCGTCCCGCCGCGTGGCCAGGAGCGTGGCGATCGCCGCCGCCAGCGCCCCGCCCATGACGGGGACCGCCAGACGGGCCCACCAGGGCGCCGCCAGCGCCGCCCCCACCAGCGAGCCCGAGCGGTGCCAGAAGCTGAAGACCGCCACGTCGAACACCCAGCGGAAGGCGGCCCCGGCCAGGCCCCCCAGCACGCCCACCAGGCAGACGGCGGTAAAGAAGAGCGCGTTCTCGTGGACCCCGAAGACGGATCGCAGCCGTCGGAAGAAGATCCGCGTCGGGAGGACGACCACCCGGAGCAGCGTGAACCGGCCGGGGAGGCTCAGCGTCAGCCGACCTTCCGCCCCACCCGCACCTGGATCGACCGCTCATGCTGGCCGGTGGAGACGCACCGCTCCAGCGCGCCCGACTCGTCGGTGGCCCGGGACGAGCTGGTGATCGTCATCTCCTGGCCGCCGGCCACCGTGGACAGGAACACGTTGAAGCGCATCTCCGCGTTCCGGTACCCGTCGTCGCAGTCCATCAGCTCGTCGGGATCCTCGACCAGGATCCAGTCGGTGGCCACCAGGCCGCTCTCCTTCTCGAGCGTCGAGATCGGAAGCTCGAGCTCGGCGAACGTCTGGAGGATCGCCGCCCAGGCCGCGTCGTAGCTCGCGTCCTCGATCACCACCGTCTGCCGCACCTCGTCGTCGTCCCCGCCGCCGATCTGGATTCCGGCGCACCCCACCGCGACCAGCGCGGCGGCCGTCATGCATATTCCTCGCAGCCTCATCCCTGTCCTCCCTCCGGTTCGAGTCCTTCCCCCGCGACCGCGCCCGCGGCGGCGAGCCGTTCGATCTCCTCCGGCCCGAAGCCGGCCTCCCGCAGGACTTCGGCCGTGTGCTGTCCCAGCCGGGGCGGCGGACGCCGCGCGGGCCCCGCGCTCCCGTCCAGCCGCGCCACCGGCGCCAGGGCCGGGATGCCGGCGACGTCCGCCACCGCGTCGCGGCCGACCGTCTCCGGCGACTTCAGCGCCTCCGCCACGGTCCGGACCGGGCCGCACGGCACCTCCGCCCTACCCAGCCGCTCCATCCACTCCGACACCGGCCGCTCCGCGAAGATCCGCTCAAGCCGCGGCACCAGCTCGGCCCGGTCCTCCACCCGCGCGGCGTTGGTCGCCCAGCGCGGGTCGTCGGCCCAACCCGGCCGCTCCAGCGCCTCGCAGAGCCGCACCCACTGGTCCGCGTTTCCCACGCCCACGTTCAGCCATCCGTCGGCGGCGCGAAAGGTCTGGTAGGGGACGATGGCGGGGTGCGCGTTGCCGATCCGGGTCGGCGCGGGGCCACCGGCCCACAACCCCTGCGCGTGGTAGCCGAGAAGCGACAGGAGCGCGTCGTGGAGCGCCACCTCGACCACCGGCCCGCGGCCAATCCGCTCGCGCTCCAGCAGGGCGGCCAGGATCCCCTGGGTCGCGTAGAGCGCCGCCACCTGATCCCCCAGCGTGATCCCGACCTTCGTGGGCGGCCCGTCCGGATCGCCGGTCAGGTCCATCACGCCGGTCTCGCCCTGGACGATCAGGTCGTAGGCGGGCTTCGCGGCCGCCGGGCCTTCCGTGCCGTAGCCGTTGATCACGGCCTGGACCAGCCGCGGGTTCCGCGCCCGCACCATGTCTGTGGTGAAGCCGGTGCGGTCGAGAACCCCCGGACGGAAGTTCGAGACGAGCACGTCCGCCGACTCCACCAGCCGCCACAGGGCCTCCCGCCCCGCGGGCGTCCCGAAGTCCAGCGCCACGCTCCGCTTTCCCCGGTTGACCGAGACGAAGTAGGCGGCCGCGCCGCCGGCCTCCGGCACCCAGGGCGGGCCCCAGCCCCGGGTCTCGTCGCCGGTGCCGGGCCGCTCGATCTTGATCACGTCGGCGCCCAGGTCCGCCAGCATCATCGTGGCGAACGGGCCGGCCAGCACCCGCGTCAGATCCACCACCCGGACCCCCGCCAGCGGCCCGCCGGCCTGGGCCGCCCGGGCGTCTGCCCCCGTCATGGCGGCGACGCTACAGCGCCGCCTCCAGCCGCTCCTCGGCCTCGTCCCCCGTCTGCTCGTCGAACCGCTTGCCGGCGTACCAGGCGAAGCCCGCCCACAGCGCGATCACGATCGCCGCGAGGAACGAGAGGAACCGGATCGGGAAGGCCGCCAGCCCCATCGCCATCAGGATCGCGATCCCCTTGCCGAAGCGCTGCACGAACATGTTGGCGAACGCCCGCGCCTTGTACTTCACGTCGGGGTCGGTCGGCACGAACAGGGTCTCGCGAGAGGTCTGGTTGAGCGAGTAGCTGAGCGAGTTGTCCGAGATCGTCAGCATGGAGCCCGCCCAGAGGACCGGGATCGCGAAGTACACGCCGCTCGAGATCAGCATCGCCGCCGGCGTGATCAACAGCGCCGCCGTGATGCCGAAGCGCCGGACGATGAACGAGAACAGGAAGAACTGGGCGATGATCGACACCGTGTTGATGATGATCCCGATGTCGGCGTAGAAGGCCGAGATCGCCACCTCGCCCTCCAGCGCCTCGAGCTCGTTCTTGAACTGGAAGTCCAGGATCTGGGAGGCGAACTCGTACAGGAACACGATCATCACGATCGCGAACAC
>CAZUIY010000022.1:0-1508 GCA_964619975.1 uncultured Gemmatimonadales bacterium | reverse complement strand
AACAGCACCTCCTATGTAAAGCCCTCGGCTGACTTCAAAATTAATAAATAATATTTTTCTTTTTTTATTTATGTCATTGTTGTTGGTGTTGTGCTGTTGGGTTGTGGTCAACTTCGCGTGTGGTCCCGCGTGGGCGGGAAGTTGTCCACCAAGTCAACAGCTATCCTTTTGGCTCGACCTCCTATGTGTAGTTGCCGGCAAAAGGCCGACACCACCAGCATCTATTTGATTCCATCAGGTAAAAAAGGCCCCTTGCTAAGAAGTGTGATCTCCGGATAAACCCGAAGTCACCGGTGCTGTTTTGGGGTCCTCTTGTTTATTACCTTGTATTATGCTTTGAGCACCAAAGGTGTTTATTTTTAGTTTCTTTCATTTCATTTATTGTATTACTCCGGGCTGGTAAGGTATTCCGGTTTTGATTACTGCCAGGGTTCTTCTAAGAAGTTTGTTGGCCACCTTCACGATTACTGCCTTGCTGTCTTTGCCGACATGGTCGCGGTAATATTGCTGCATCACCGGGTCGAAACGAAGGGATTGCCAGGCGGCTTCTACGAAGGCACTCCGCATGATTCGGTTTCCGCGGGGGTTCATTCGGCTGGAGGCAGATTTTTCTCCGCTTTCGCTCACTCCCGGGATGAGTCCGACATAGGCAGAGAGTTGGCGAAAATTGTCAAATCGCCTCAGGTCGCCCATTTCGCTGAGTATACAGCAAGCGGTAATTCCACCTATTCCCGGTATGCTGCGCAACAGGCCGTAGTCTACCTTGTGATGCTTGCGGCACCATGCCCGAAGTTGATTGCTGGCATCGCGCACCTGCTCGTCTGCAAAGCTGTATTGGCGAAGCAGAATCTGCAAGCTGTCTTTGCCCGGCGAATATTCAAATTCCTGACTGGATACCCACTTCAAAAAGGCTTTCGACCAATTGCTGTTGTCAAGCTCCTCAGGAACTTCGATTCCCATAAACAGCAGCTGGCTTTTGATGCGGGACTTAACGCGCCTGAGGTCCTTCACCAGGTTGTTGCGACTGCGGAACAGGCTGCGGAGTTGTTCGCGCTCGGGATCCGGAACGGTGATCCCGTGCAAACGACCGTCTTTAAGTTCGCGGCAAATCAACTGAGCATCGATCCGATCTGTTTTTTGATACTGAGCCTTTCCTGTGCGCGAGATGTCGGCTGGATTGAAAACAATCGATCGCCAGCCAAATGCCTGAAACGCGCGGTGGGCAGAGTAGCCACAACAACCAGCTTCGTAGGCACAACTCACTTTGTGGTCGGGGTAAAATTTATCGACCCATTGCTTCAGTTTAAGGGGGCCGGCAGGCATTGTTAATCGTTTGCCACTGAACATATCTGTGGCCGTATGTATCTTCCAACTGCGTTTGTGCATATCAATTCCCACAAACAACTCTTTTTCTGCGGCGTCCCTGACTTTCATATCTTTAGCTTTTTTGAACTTAAAGTTAGCTAAGGGCACAGCTTTTACATGGATGCTAAGAAACATGGGGCGCA
>CAZUIY010000021.1:0-1163 GCA_964619975.1 uncultured Gemmatimonadales bacterium | reverse complement strand
CGGAAGACCCGGATGGGCCGGACGTCCGTCTCCTCCACCGCGCCCGTTGCGTCGGGCCCTGTTCCTGCTGCGACGTCGGCCACGGAGGCCGCGTCCACGCCTGCGGCCAGGACCCGGATGGGTGGCGCGCCGGCGGCTCCGTCGGCTGGAGGTGGAGCGGGAGAGGACGTGTCCGCTGCGGCGGGTCGCCAGCGGATGGTTGCGGTGGGTGCCGGTGGGCGGCAGCGGATGGGCGGGGCCGGGCCGGCGCCCGCGGCGGCCGGTACTGGTGCCCCCGCGGCCTCGGCCGCCACGTCCCCGGCCCCCGCGTCCCCGGCCGTTGCGGCGGTCCCGGGGACTGCGGGCGCGACCCGGATGGGTGCGGCGCGGGCCGCGGGGTCCGGGCCGGCTGCGGGTGCACCGTCCCGGATGGCCGCACCGGCTGTCGCGACGCCGAAACCCTCACCCTCGACGTCCTCGGGTCGGGCGGGGACGCCGGGTCCGGCCGGGGCGGCCACCCCGGTGCGGCCGCAGCGTCCGTGGGTGCGTCCGGTGGTGATCACCGCCGGTCTGGTCGTGGTGGCCTTGGCCGTGGTGCTCGGGGCCCGGTGGCTGCGCTCCCTGGAGGGTGTGCAGGAGTTCATCGTCACCTACGACGGGCACGCCTCCCAGCCGGCCGCAGCGCCGGAGGGCATGCCCTGGTGGCTGGGCTGGCAGCACTTCTTCAACATGTTCTTCATCGTGCTCATCATCCGCACCGGCCTGCAGGTGCGCACCGAGCGCAAGCCCCCCGGGTACTGGACCGCCAAGAAGGACTCGTTCTTCTCCCCGGCCGGGAACACCCCGAAGAAGGTGTCCCTGTCCCAATGGCTCCACCAGTCGTTGGACGTGCTCTGGGTGGCCAACGGGGTCATCTTCGTGGTGCTGTTGTTCGCCACCGGGCACTGGATGCGGATCGTGCCCACCAGCTGGGACGTGGTCCCGAACATGGTCTCCGCCGGCGTCCAGTACGCCTCCCTGGACTGGCCGGTCGAGGACGGTTGGGTGCACTACAACGCGCTGCAGGTGATGGCGTACTTCACCACCGTGTTCATCGCCGCCCCGCTGGCCATCGCCACCGGGGTGCGGATCTCGACCTGGTGGCCCGAGAAGGTGGGCTGGCTGAACCGGGCCTACCCGGTGGA
>CAZUIY010000020.1:0-8434 GCA_964619975.1 uncultured Gemmatimonadales bacterium | reverse complement strand
GCACGTCTGGATCGACTTCCGCGGCATCCGGGACGCCGTCATGCGCGAGCGGGGGATCGACTACTTCGAGAACAGCCGGCGCGCGACCCACGTGCAGCGCCGATACGCGATCCGGAATCCCAGGGGGTTCCGGGGCTACGGAGAGAACGCGTGGGGCATCACGGCCAGCGACGGCCCCGGGCCGGCGGTCCGCCGGGTCGACGGCGTCGAGCGCCGCTTCTACGACTACCGGGCCCGCGGGGTGCCGTTCGGGCTCGACGACGGCACTCTCGCGCCGTGGGCGGTGGCGGCTTCGCTCCCCTTCGCTCCCGAGATCGTGCTGCCCGCGCTCCGGCACTTCGACGAGGCCTGGCCCCGGACCACGAGCGAGTACGGCTTCAAGTGCAGCTTCAATCCGACCTTTCCCGGAAACGGGCCCGGCGGATGGGTCTCGAAGGGGTACTACGGGCTCGATCAGGGGCCGGTCGTCCTGATGATCGAGAACTACCGGACGGGGCTGCCGTGGCGGTGGATGCGCTCGAGCCCGCCCGTCGTGCGGGGACTGCTCCGCGCGGGGTTCGTGGGCGGCTGGCTGGAGGGCCTCGCTCGCGTCTGAAGCGCGAGGCGCCCGGACCCGAATGGGTTAGTGTAGGAGCATGGCCGAGACGGAAGCCGGATCCGAAACGAAGTCGAGCGGGTTCCCGGACCTGGGCCTGGACGAGCGGATCCAGGAGGCGCTCGCGGAGCTGGGCTACGAGGAGCCGACGCCGATCCAGCGGGAGGCGATCCCGGTGCTCCTGGCCGGCCGCGACCTGATGGGTCAGGCGGCGACCGGCACCGGGAAGACGGCGGCGTTCGCGCTCCCCATCCTCCAGCGGATCGGACCCTCCGACGGGGGCGCCCGGGCGCCGAGCGCGCTCGTGCTGGTGCCGACCCGCGAGCTGGCGATGCAGGTGGCCGAGGCGGTGTACCGCTACGGCAAGCCGTTCCGGGTGGGCGTCCTTCCCGTCTACGGCGGTCAGGCGATGCGGCAGCAGCTGCGGGCGCTCGAGCGGGGCGTCGACGTGGTGGTGGCGACGCCGGGGCGGATCCTGGATCACATCCGGCGCCGGAGCATCGACCTCTCCGAGATCCGGATGGTCGTCCTCGACGAGGCCGACGAGATGCTGGACATGGGGTTCGTCGACGACCTGGAGGCGATCCTCGAGGCGCTGCCCGCGGAGCGGCAGACGGCGCTCTTCTCGGCCACGATCGCGCCCCGGATCCGGGCGATCGCGAAGAAGCACCTGAAGGATCCGGTCCGGCTGGCCATCGCCCGGGAAAAGGCTCCGAAGGGCGAGAAGCCGCGCCTCCGCGAGGTGGCCTACGTGGTGTCGCGGCAGCAGAAGATCGAGGCGCTGGGGCGGATCCTCGACATGGAGGCTCCCACCGCGGCGATCGTCTTCTGCCGGACCCGCCGCGAGGTCGACCAGCTGGCGGAGGTGCTCGGCGCCCACGGCCACGCGGCGGAGGCGCTGCACGGCGGCATGACGCAGGAGCAGCGGGATCGGGTGATGCGGCGGTTGCGCGACCAGGCGATCGAGCTGGTCGTGGCGACCGACGTGGCCGCCCGCGGGCTCGACATCGACCACCTCTCTCACGTCGTGAACTACGACATCCCCTCCTCGACCGACGCGTACGTCCACCGGACCGGACGGACCGGCCGCGCCGGGCGCGAGGGCGTGGCGGTCACCCTGCTGGAGCCCCGCGAGACGCGGCTCCTCAGGAGCATCGAGCGCGAGGCGAAGCGGCGGATCCCGGTCGAGAACGTGCCGACGGTGACGGACATCCGGGCGCGGCGGATGGAGCGGACCAGCGTCGGGGTCCGCGAGATCCTGGAGGCCGGGGACTTCGACGCCTACCGGGTGATCGTGGAGGCGCTCTCCGTGGACCACGACCTGGTCTCCATCGCGGCCGCGGCGCTGAAGCGGGCGCACGAGGCGGGCGCGCCGGCGGTGGAGGAGGCTCCGGCCACGGCGCCCGACGCCGGGAAGCAGCCGGCCGGGAAGCGGGGCGCGAAGGACCGTCCGGCCGGCGGGCCGAAGCCGCGCGGCGGCCGGGCGCGCGGGGCGCACCGGCCGGACTTCGTCAAGATCCGGATCGGGCTCGGGCGGCGCGCCGGGATCCGGCCGGCCGACCTGGTCGGCGCCATCGTGAACGAAGCCCGGATCGATCCCGGCCAGGTCGGCGCGATCGACATCGTCGACAACTTCAGCCTGGTGGAGGTGGAGGCCGGCGAGGTAAACGAGGTCGTCGAGGCGCTCAGGAAGACGAAGATCCGCGGGCGCACCGCGAACGTGCGGGCGGAGGGCGCGCCGGGGCCGCGGGCGCGGCGGAAGAAGTGACCCGCCGCGGGAGCGCGCCCCGCCAGGACTACTCGTCCGCGTCCTCCGCCGGATAGCGGAACACCTTCTCCAGCGGAACGTCGAACACGCCGGCGATCCGGAACGCCACCTCCAGCGAGGGCGAATACTTCCCGCCCTCGATGGCCCCCACGGTCTGCCGCGTCACGCCGATCCGCTCCGCCAGCTCCTGCTGGGTCATCTCCCCGGAGTGAAATCGCAGGGTGCGGATGTCGTTCTCGATCCGGGTCCCCCCCACGTCAGGTCCCCCGGCGGTAGTACACGATCTGGCTGGCGTACTTCACGAGCTCCGCGGCGACCATGGCCAGAAGGAGCATGTTGGCCACCACGAATGGAGTGACCAGGTCCTCGTACCGGGGCGTCTGGAGCATCGCTCCGGCCATCAGGTGCACCACCAGGACGAACCCGGCGGCGGCGAGCGCCACGTAGCCGTTCCTGGAGGCGCGGATCTCGATCAGACGATCCCGTTCGTCCGTTTCGGAGGAGCCCCCCCAGGCGGCGATCACGGCGTGGTACACGATCTCCACCACGATCAGCGTGACCAGGAGGGAGATCCCGATTCTGCCGGCGCGGGCGGCGTCGACCGGCTCGGATCCGAAGATCATTCCGAAGACGTCCACGAAGTACATCCCGGAGAACAGCGCCACCGCGATGAATGAGCCCCACACGCTCTTTTCCTCGAACGACAGGTCCGGCATCCCGTGCCTCACATCTGAATGGTTGTCGATGTTGTTGGACACGATGTTAATAATAGTTGTCATATTGTCAAGTGTGGTTGTCTTCTTGGTCCAGCCTACGCGGAGCGCTCCACCCGGGTAGCCGCGGGGACCGCGACGGATCGCTGTCAGACACCGGCTCGTCCGCGGCCCGTCCGGGGGCTAAGGTGCGGTCATGACGGACTCGCGGACGATCCAGGTGATTCTGAACCCCCATGCCGGGGACGACGACGGGGGTGAGGCGGAGATCGAGCGCGCCTTCGCCGCCCGCGGGGTCCGCGCCCGTTTCACGCGCCTGGGCGACCCGGACGTCGACGTCGACGCGGTCGCGGAGCGGGCCGGGCGCGAGGGGGACGGCGTGCTCGTGGTCACGGGAGGAGACGGCACGATCCAGGGGGTCGTCGGCGTCGCCATCGAGCGGGATGTGATCCTCGGGATCGTCCCGGGCGGCACCCACAACCACTTCGCCCGCGACCTGGGCGTGGGCGACGACGTCGAGGAGGCGGTCGCCACCATCCTGGACGGCCGGGTCGCGCGGATCGACGTGGCCGAGGTGAACGGCCGCCCGTTCATCAACAACGTCAGCATCGGGATCTATCCGATGATCGTGCGGGAGCGGCTGCGCCAGCGCGTACCGGGGCACTGGCCGGGCATCCTGTGGGCGACGCTCAAGGTGATCGTCCGGCCTCATCCGCACCTTCACGCGCGGATCCGGCTCGATGGCGAGTTGCTCGAGGCGAAGACCCAGCTCGTCCTCGTCTCCAACAACCGCTACCGCCTGGACCCCCTGTCGTTCGGCGCGCGCGACCGGCTGGACGAGGGGACGCTCGGGGTCTACGTGTCGAAGCGGTCGAACCGGCGGGACCTGCTCGCGCTCCTCGCCCGGGCCCTGGTGAAGCGGCTTCCGGAGGCCGAGGCCTTCGAGGTGAGGACGGCCCGCCAGGTCGAGATCGACGCCCGCGGACGGCGCGAGTTCCCGCTGGCGATGGACGGAGAGGTGGAGCGGATCCCGTTCCCGCTGCGGCTGGGGATCCGGCCCGGCGCGCTTCGGGTCATGGTCCCCCGGGACCCGGAGCCGTGAGGACGCTCGTCCACCTTTCGGATCTCCATTTCGGCCGGATCGATCCGGCCACGACGGAGCCGCTGTTCTCGATCGTCGGCGAGATCGGCCCCGACCTGGTGGTCGTCTCCGGCGACCTGACCCAGCGGGCCCGCGCCAGCCAGTTCCGCGCGGCGCGGGCGTTCCTCGACCGCCTGCCCGCGCCGTGGCTGACGGTGCCGGGCAACCACGACGTGCCGCTCTGGAACCTGGCCGCGCGTTTCCTGCGGCCGCTGGCCAACTGGAAGCGGTTCATCACCGACGACCTGGCCCCCGTCTGGGCGGACGGGGAGATCGTCGTGGCCGGCGTCAACACCGCCCGGTCGCTGACCTGGAAGGGGGGCCGGATCGGCCGCGACCAGGTGGAGGCCCTGGTGGAGCGGGTCTGCGGGCTGGGTGAGCGGGTGACCACAATCGTGGTGGCGCACCATCCGTTCGAGCTGCCCGAGGGGAAGCGCTCCCGCGACCTGGTCGGCCGCGCCCGGATGGCGATGACGGAGCTGGCCCGCTGCGACGTGGACCTGTTCCTGACCGGCCACCTGCACGTCCATCACGTCGCGGAGAGCGCCGAGCGGTACCGGATCGCGGACCACTCGGCGATCGTGGTTCAGGCCGGCACCGCCACCTCCACCCGCGGCCGGGGGACCCCCAACTCCTTCAACGTGGTGACGATCGAGGACCCCGCGATCGAGGTCCGGCCGTGGCTCTGGAGCCCGGAGGCCGGTTCGTTCTCCCCCGTGGAGGCGATGCCGGCGCAGCGGTTCCGGCGGGACGGCGGCGTGTGGCGGCCCGACCCTTCCCCCGAGGGGGCCGATCCGGTATGATGTGGCGCCTCCGCGACGCGGGGGCCGCTCCATTCCAGGCCGCTTCACTTCGCCGCCCCCGCGGGGGCCCGTCGACCAATCCAGCAGCAGGTGCCCCTCCGATGCGAATCCGGATCGTCACGTTTCTCGCCCTGGTACCCCTCCTCTCCTGCTCCGACGGCGGAGTGCTGAATCCCGACCTGCCCGACGCGACGCGCGGCGTGGCCCCCGCGTCGCTCCCGGCGGTCCGGTTCAGCGAGATCCACTACGACAACGCGAGCGTCGACGCGGGTGAGGCGATCGAAGTCTCCGGCCCCGCCGGGACCGACCTGGCCGGGTACAGCGTCGTGCTCTACAACGGCGCCAACGGCACGGTGTACGACACCGACGCCCTCTCCGGCACGATTCCCGCGACCTGCGGCGACCGCGGCGTGGTGGTCCTGAACTACCCGTCGAACGGGATCCAGAACGGCGCGCCGGACGGGTTCGCCCTGGTCGGCCCCGACGGCGTGATCGAGTTCCTCTCCTACGAGGGGGTGTTCACGGCCGTCGGCGGACCGGCGGACGGGATGAGCTCCACCGACATCGGCGCCTCCGAGGCCGGGAGCGAGCCGCTGGGGATGTCGCTCCAGCGGACCGGCGCCGGCGGATGGAGCGCGCCGGCCGCCCACAGCTTCGGCATCTGCAACGACGGCGAGGAGCCCAACGAGATCGACTACGTGGTCGTCGAGCCGGCCGACGCCACGATCGTGGCCGGGACCACGCTGGCCTTCACCGCCACCGCCTACGACGCCGCCGACCAGCCGATCCCCGGCGTGTCCTTCACCTGGTCGAGCGACGACGAGGGCGTCGCCACCGTCGACGGCAACGGCCTGGCCACCGGGATCGCGCCGGGCGCGGCCGGCATCACCGCGACCGCGATCGGCGGCGCCTCCGACACCGCCGAGCTGACGGTGGTGGCGGCCGGCGCCGTGTTCTTCAGCGAGATCCACTACGACGACGCCAGCACCGACGAGGACGAGAAGATCGAGATCGAGGGGCCGGCGGGGACGAGCCTGGCGGGGTGGAGCGTGGTGCTCTACAACGGCAGCAATGGCACGTTCTACAACACCGCGAACCTGGCGGGCACGATCCCGAACCACTGCGACGGCCGCGGCGTGGTCGTCGTCTCCTACCCGGTGAACGGCATTCAGAACGGGAGCCCGGACGGCATGGCGCTGATCGACGGCGACGGGCTCGCGGTCGAGTTCCTCTCCTACGAGGGGACGCTGGTCGCCACCAACGGCCCGGCGGCCGGCCTCGGCTCGTCCGATATCGGCGTCTCCGAGAACGGCGTGCCGGAGGGCCACTCGCTGAAGCGGCACGACGACGGCGTGTGGTACTCGGCCGCGCCCGGCAGCTTCGGCGCCTGCAACGGCCCGCCGCCGCCCCCTCCGCCGAGCACGATCTCGGTCTTCGGCCGCACGGCGTCCGACCCGGCGCTGCCGGTCGGCTTCCAGGACCAGCTTTTCGCCACGCTCCGCGACCCCGACGGGAACGTGGTGCCGGTGAACTTCAGCTGGAGCTCCGACACGCCCGGCACCGCCTCGGTCGATTCCGACGGGGTCGTGACCGCGCTGGCGGAGGGCACGATGACGATCCGGGTGACGGCCGACGATCCCGACGGGACGACGACCACGTTCTCGCTCCCGGCGATCGTCGCCACGGCCGGCGGGACGGCGGACTACCAGGACAACACCGAGTTCGGCGTCCCAGCCGACGGCGACGCGTCGGACGACATCCTGGTGGAGCGCGACCAGTACACGGGGTCGTACAACCCCGACCGACGGATCCCGAACTGGGTCAGCTACCAGTTCGACGCCACCCACTTCGGCACGGCCGACCGGTGCGACTGCTTCACGTTCGACCCCGAGCTGCCGCTGCCGCTGACCCGCTACACGACCGCCGACTACACCGGCGCCGGCGCCTTCCACGGCTACGGCATCGACCGCGGCCACCTGGCCCGCTCCTTCGACCGCACCACCGGGAGCCTGGACAACGCGGTCACCTACTACTTCTCGAACATCATCCCGCAGGCGGCCGACAACAATCAGGGGCCGTGGGCGGCGATGGAGACGTACCTGGGCGACCTGGCGCGGTTCGAGGACCGGGAGGTCTACGTCGTCACCGGCGCGTCGGGGAGCAAGGGTACGCTCAAGGACGAGGGGCTGATCACGATCCCGGCGCAGGTGTGGAAGGTGGCGGTGATCATGCCGCGCGATCAGGGCCTCGACGACGTGGACGGCCCGTCCGACATCGAGGTGATCGCCGTGATCATGCCGAACGACCCCGGCGTGCGGAACGTGGACTGGAACACGTACCGGACCACGGTGGACGCGGTCGAGGCGCTGTCGGGCTACGACCTGCTGGCGAACCTGCCCGACGTGGTCGAGGTCTCGGTCGAGAGCGGGATCGCGGGTGCCCTCGCGGAGCTGGACGCCATCGAGGCCGCGGGCGGCCTGAACAAGGGCAACGCCAACGCGCTGACGTCGAAGCTCCAGGCGGCGGTGATCCAGCTCGCGGCCGGCAACACGAACGCCGCGGCGGGTCAGCTCGGGGCGTTCCTGAACCAGCTGGACGCCCTCGAGGGCGCCGGGCGGATCTCCGCCGCGGACGCCGCGGCGCTCAGGGCCTGGATCGAGCCGGTCCTGGCCGCGCTCTAGCCTCAGCCGGAAATCGCGTCCCCGCCGTCCCTTCCCGGGGCGGTGGGGGCGCCTTTCCTTCCGCGTTTCGTCCACCCCCCCACAGGCGTAGATTCGGTTCGTGGCCGCCACGAAGTTCCTCTTCGTCTCCTACGACGCCCTGATCACCGACATCGCCTGGCAGGTGGTGAAGGAGGGTCACGACGTCAAATACTGGATCCGCGAGAAGAAGGCGAAGTCGATCGGCGACGGGTTCGTGCCCAAGACCGACGACTGGAAGGCCGAGGTCGAGTGGGCCGACGTGATCGTCTTCGACGACGTGCTGGGGATGGGCGAGGAGGCGGAGAAGCTCCGCCGGAAGGGCAAGCACGTGGTCGGCGGCACCGCCTACACCGACCGGCTCGAGGACGACCGCTCCTTCGGCCAGACCGAGCTCAAGTCCTTCGGGATCCCGATCATCCCGTTCGAGGAGTTCTCCTCGTTCCGCGCGGCGATCGAGTTCGTGAAGGCGAACCCCGCGCGCTACGTGATCAAGCCCAGCGGCGAGGCGCAGAACATCAAGCGGCTCCTGTTCGTGGGCGAGGAGGAGGACGGGCAGGACGTGATCCACGTTCTGGAGTCGTACGAGAAGGTGTACGCGAGCCGGGTCAAGGCGTTCCAGCTCCAGCGCCGCAGGCAGGGGGTGGAGATCGCGGTCGGGGCGTTCTTCAACGGCCACGAGTTCATCTCGCCGATCAACGTGAACTTCGAGAAC
>CAZUIY010000019.1:0-3408 GCA_964619975.1 uncultured Gemmatimonadales bacterium | reverse complement strand
TGAGGATCGCGGCGATCGCGGACATCCACTGCCGGGCCGAATCCGGCGGGACGATACGGCCCCTGCTGGAGGCGGCCGAGCGCGCCGCCGACGTGCTGCTCCTGGCCGGCGACCTGACCGACACCGGGCTGGTGGAGGAGGCCGAGGTCCTCCTCGACGAGCTCGACGACATGGCGATCCCGATCGTGGCGGTGCTCGGCAACCACGACCACGAGAGCGACCACGCCGAGCAGATCGAGTCGATGATCAAGGAGGAGGGGGTACGGCTCCTGGACGCCAGCGTGTGCGAGATCGACGGGGTGGGGTTCGTCGGGACGAAGGGGTTCTGCGGCGGGTTCGAGGAGCGGATGGTGCAGCCGTTCGGCGAGCAGGCCCTGAAGGCGTTCATCCGGCACGGGATCGAGGAGGTGATGCGGGTCGAGAGCGCCGCCGCCAAGCTGGACGAGTGCCGGACGCGGGTCGGGATTCTCCACTACGCCCCGATCGCGGCCACGCTGGAGGGGGAGCCGCCGGAGCTGTGGCCGATGCTGGGGACGTCGCGGCTGGCGAACGCCCTCGACCGTCACCACGTGAGCGCGGTGGTGCACGGCCACGCCCACCACGGGAGCCCCGAGGGCAGGACGCCCGGCGGGGCGGCGGTCTACAACGTCAGCCGGTTCGTGCACGACCGGCACGGCCTGCCGGCCTGTCGGATCTTCGAAGTCTGAAAAACGGCGGGGGGTCGGCCGTCAGGCCGCGGGCTGGAGCTGGACCTCGCGGATCGCGTCCCGCGTGACGAAGGCGCGCTCCAGGTTGTAGGCCCGCTCGCGCGGCTCCGTCGGGAACAGGAAAAATCCGGGGCGGTTCGGGTCGTAGCCGTAGCTCAGCCCCTCCATCACCTCACCCCACACGAACGTGATCTTCAGCCGCTTGGCGCCGGTCACCGGAGGATCGGTGACCGAGCGAGGGGCGGTGTCGGCGGTGTACCGGCGCTCGCGCTTGAAGCCGAAGTCGCGGACGAAGAAGACCGCGTGGACGTCCCGCAGGTCCACCGTGCAGGTCCGCGCCGGCTCCCCGCCGGGGTCGACCTCCTGGAGGTGGAAACCGGACCGGCCGGGCACGAAGTCGTGCGAGAAGCCGCGCAGGCGGCTGCCATCGGTGCGGAGGACGACCATTCGTCGCGACATGGCCGCACGATGGGGAATCCGCCCGCCGGACGCAAGACCGGGGTGGATTTCGCCCCGGGCGCCACCTAGGTTGCCGCCTCAGATGGGGGGATTCTTCCAACAGCTGCACTGGCTCGACTGGTCGGTGCTGGCCGCCTACTTCCTGCTCTCCCTGGCCGTCGGCCTGTACTTCGTCCGCCGCGCCGGCTCCTCCACCCAGGAATTCTTCGTCTCGGGGCGCAACCTGCCGTGGTGGCTGGCGGGCACGTCGATGGTGGCGACGTCGTTCTCGGTGGACACGCCGCTCTTCGTCACGGCGCTGGTCCGCAGCCAGGGGATCCAGGGAAACTGGCTCTGGTGGTGCTTCGCTCTCGGGGGCGTGCTGTCGGCGTTCGTCTTCGCCCAGCTGTGGCGCCGCAGCGAGGTCGTCACCGACGTGGAGCTGACGCAGCTCCGCTACTCCGGCCGACCGGCCGCGGCGCTGCGCGGCTTCCGCGCGTGGTACATGACCCTCTACGCGAACTGCCTCACCATGGCGTGGGTCTGCGTGGCGATGATCAAGGTGTTCGACGCGGTCTTCGACGTCGGCCCCGTCGAGGCCACCCTCTTCGCGGCCGTGGTGACGCTGGCGTACTCCATGCTCTCGGGCCTCTGGGGCGTGGTGGTGACGGATCTCGTCCAGTTCGTCCTCGCCCTGGCGGGAGGGATCCTGCTGGCCGTCTTCGCCATCGACGCCGCGGGCGGCATGGGAGCCGTTCTGGAAACCGTCCGGGCCACGGGTCAGGGGAACGCTCTGTCGTTCCTGCCCCGCCTGTCCTCGGCCGAGGTGGCCACCGGCTCCTTCTGGCTGGACCTCCTGGCGTGGTCCGGGACCGCGCTGGCCACGTTCATCGTTCTGGTGACGGTCCAGTGGTGGGCCAACAAGAACGCGGACGGGGGCGCTGTGGTGATCCAGCGCATGGCGGCCTCGAGGGACGAGCGGGAAGCGGTCCTCGGGACGCTCTGGTTCCAGGTGGCGAACTACGCGCTCAGGCCGTGGCCGTGGATTCTGGTGGGCCTCGCCTCGTTCGTCCTGTACCCCGAGATCGCCGATCCGGAGATGGCGTACCCGCAGGCGATGGTGGATTTGATGCCGGCCGGGCTGCTGGGCCTCATGGTGGCGTCCCTGCTGGCGGCGTTCATGAGCACGTTGACGTCGTACATCAACCTGAGCGCGGCGTACCTGGTGAACGACTTCTATCGCCCGTTCGTGGCCCGGGATCGCACCGAGCGGCACTACGTGCTCGCCGGACGCGTGGCCAGCGTACTGGCGCTGGCGATCGGGCTGGGGATCGCCTACTGGGCGTACTTCTACTCCTCGATCGTGGGGCTCTTCCAGACACTGCTCCAGCTGGGTGCGGGGATCGGCCTGGTCTACATCGCGCGGTGGTTCTGGTGGCGGGTGAACGCGTGGAGCGAGATCGCGGCCATGGTCGCGTCCACCACCATCGGGATTCTGCTGTGGGCGAGCCCGCGCATGGGCGGCCCCACGTTCCCGTTCGCGGCCGCCGTGACGCTGAACCTCGTCGGCTCGACGATCGTGTGGGTCACGGCGACGTATCTGACCCGCCCGACGGCGCCCGAACGGCTGGCCGAGTTTTATCGGCGAGCGCGGCCGCCCGGCTGGTGGGGCCCCGTCCGCGAGTCGATCGGCGAGGCGCGGCCGGTCGGGCGGGCCCGGCTGAAGCAGGGGCTCGCGCTCTGGGTCCTGGGAGTCGTCTTCATCTACTCGGCGCTCTTCGGGAGCGGCAAGCTGATCCTGATGGACTGGACCTGGGGGATCGTATGGTCGGTGGCCGCCGTCGTCAGCGGCTGGGCGCTGGCCACGCGGCTAACGCGCGAGCGGGTGGCCGCGCTGCTGGGAGGGCCGCGGTGAGGGGGCTCGCGCTGGCCCTCACGCTGGCCGGGCTGGCGCCGGCGGCCGCCCGCGCGCAGGACGCCCCGAACATCCACGTCCAGGTGGCGGTCGATACCCTGGGCGTCCGCATCCAGTACCCGCCGGAGGGCGGCCGGCTGACGGCGTCGGACTCGACCTTCGTGTTCGGTGAGGTGACCGGGCCCGGCGCGGAGGCCGCCCGGGTGACGGTGAACGGGGTCGAGGCGGTGACCGACCCCGGCGGCGGCTGGATCGCGTACGTGCCGCTCGATCCGGATACAACTTTATTTGTAGCGACGGCGGAGGCGGACGGCCGGACCGCGCGCGCCGAGCGGGCGGTGGCGGTGC
>CAZUIY010000018.1:0-2986 GCA_964619975.1 uncultured Gemmatimonadales bacterium | reverse complement strand
TCTTCATCCTGTTGCTTCTCTTCGGCGCCAAGCGGCTTCCCGAGCTCGGCCAGTCGCTGGGGAAGGGCATCCGCGAGTTCAAGCGTGGCGTCAGCGAGATCCAGGAAGAGATCGGCAACGACGATTCTTCGAAGAAGGGCTGACCCGCTCTTCCGCTCCCGATCGGCGTGAGCTCGCTGCGCGTTCCGCACCGGCTGAGCCGGCCCGCCCGGCTCTCCGGTCGCCGGCTCGCGTGGGCCTTCCGTGGCGTCCGGCATGAGCTCCTCCTCTCCGATCAGCCGCGGGTCTTCTGCAACTCCTTCCAGAAGGCCGGCACCCATCTGTTGCTGGGGATGGTGGCCGCCGTCCCCCCGTTCCGCGGCTACGGCCGAAAGACGTACTGGCACGCCGTGAACCGGTCCCTGGTGGACCCGGAGCTGCGGAAGTCGCCGGAGATCGTGGTGCGGGACCTGGAACGGGCGCTGCCGGGCGAGGTCCTGCGCGGGCACGTGGAGCACCATCCGCGGATCGCCGCGGCGCTCTCGGGCGACGGATGGCGCCACCTGCTGATCCTGCGGGACCCGCGGGACGCGGTCGTGTCGCTCCTCCACTGGTGGAAGCGGCACGACGAGATCGACACCTGGCCCTTCCGGCTCTTCCAGACGCTCGCCAGTGACGAGGACCGGCTCCGGTTCCTGATCGAAGGATGGGACTCGGACCTGGTGCCGCGGGACTGGCCGAGGGACGTGGACTTCCCCGACGTGGCCGATCGCTTCCGGGCCTACGCCGGATGGATGCGGGACCCCGACTGCGTGGTGGTGCGCTTCGAGGACCTGGTGGACTCACAGGCCCGGCCGGCCGCCCAGCGGGCGATCGCCGCCCACCTGCGGCCGGACCTGGCGGAGGCGGACCTCAAGCCGATCCTGGACCGGATGGAGCGGGGGGCCGACCCCAGCCGCTCGAAGACCTTCCGCCGCGGCGCACGGGGCGAATGGCGGCGCCACCTGACGGGGCCGCTGGAGGATCGCTTCCAGGAGGTGGCGGGGTCGCTTCTGGAGGAGACGGGGTACGCCTCCGGAGGCCGGCCCTGAGCGTCGCGCCGCCGCTTCTGGAGCCCGCTACGGCCCGGTAGATCGCCGGTTCAGGTCCCGAGCAGCTCCGCGCGGCGGTCCTGGACTTCCGCGTTCGCCTTCAGCTCCTCGAACCAGCCCATGAAGACCGCCTGCATCTTCGCCAGCCGGAGCTGCTGGACGAGCTCCGCCCGCTGCGTATCGAGCGCCTGCGGGTCGGCCGGCTGCTTCTCGACCACCCGGAGGAAGTAGAGGCCGTTGGGCGCCTCGATCGGCCCCGCCGTCTGGCCCGGCGCCAGGCCGAAGGCGGCTCCCGCCACCGGCGTGCCGCTGCCGATGCCGGGGATGTTGTTGATGCGGTTGAACCAGCCGGTGGTCACGATCTGGAGGCCGTGAGCCGCCGCCGCCGCTTCCAGCCCGCCCCGCCGCACGGTCTCCGCGATCTCGGGCGCCATGGCCGCCACGCGCTCGGCCTTCTTCCGGCGCAGAAGATCGGCCCGGATCCGGTCCGCCACCCGCTCGAGGGCGACGTACCCCTCCGGGTACCGGGCGTCGACCCGCACCACGTAGTACGCGCCGTCCCTCTCCAGCGGGCCGCTCACCGCGCCGGGATCGTTGTCGAAGGCGAAGTCGGCGAGGGCCGGAGCCGGACCCAGGCCCGGCACCACGATGCCCCGCTCGAACGGTGGCGGGTCGCCCGTTTCGATCCCGCGCTCGGCGGCCGCGGCGGCGAAGGCCTCGGGCGTCTCGCCGGCGGCGCGCGCGAACTCCTGCGCGGCCTCGCGGGCGGTGCGGCGGGCCTCGGCCGTCGGCTCCACGGCCAGCACGATCTGCCGGGCGCGGACGCGGGTCTCGTCTTCCTGGGTCTGGCGGTCGTCGACCCGGACGATGTGCCAGCCGAAGGGCGTCTGGATCGGGCCCACGACGGAGCCGACCTCGGCGTCGGCGAGCGCCCCGGCCAGGGCCGGGTCCATCGTCTCGGGACGGATCCATCCGAGATCGCCGCCCGCGGCGGACGTCATGGGATCGTCGGAATGATCCTCCACCAGCTCCTCGAAGTCGGCGTCCTCCTGCCCCGCGAGGGCCGCCAGCGAGTCGGCCAGGGAGCGGACGGCGGCGGAATCGGCGGCCGTCACCGGCGGGCGAAACGCCGCCCAGCGCATGTCGGCGCTGGCCTGCCGGCGGAACTCCTCCCGGCGCTCCTGGTAGGCCGCCTCGATCTCCTCCGCGGAGACGGAAACCTGGTCGGCCGGCACCAGACGGTCGGGATCCAGGTGCAGATAGGCGATCCGGGCCCGCTCGTTGCGCTCGCGGTACGCCTGTCGCAGCTCGGCCTCGGTCACCTCGATTCCCGCGACCACCTGCTCCTCCAGCTTCTGGATCGGCAGGGTCCGGCGGAGCTGGTCCTCGTACGCCACCCAGGTCTCGCGCAGGGCCGGGTCGGACAGGGACTGCTGGTACTTCTGGAGGTCGAACTGTCCGTCCGTCTGGAAGGCCGGCAGGTTCGCCATCTCGGGCGGCGGCGAGAAGCGGATGTACTCGACGATCTCGTTCTCGGTCACCTCGATGCCGCGCGACTCCGCCTCGGCCCGCAGGAGGGTCAGCGTCACCACGTCGTCCCACGCCTCCTGCTCGATCGCGTCGAGCTGGTCGGGGGAGAGGCCCGCCGGGCTCTGCGCCTCGGCCTGCTCGTAGAGGGACTGGTACTGGGTCTGGTACTCCTGGAGGGTGATGTCCTCCCCGTTCACGCTGCCGAGCACGGTGGGAGCGCCGGCGGGAGCGGACTGTCCGGAGAAGTCCATTCCCCATTCGAAGACCATCAGTCCGACGAACGAGATCGCCACGATGATCATGATCACCTTGGTCGACTCGCGGAGCTGTCGCATCATGGTAGGGCCTGCCCTGGTGTGGTGGGACGCATCGACGAGAAATATGGG
>CAZUIY010000017.1:0-1394 GCA_964619975.1 uncultured Gemmatimonadales bacterium | reverse complement strand
TCGAAGATCTGTTGGACCGCTTTAAGGATGAGTCACCGATTACTGTGGCCGCACGAGTGGCCCTCACACGCTTGCTCAGCGCTGAGCGGATGAATCAGCTGTTCGAGAAACATTCTGTACGGCAAAAGTGTGGTGAGTTGCTGTTTTCTTCGGTCGCCGATCTTATGAGCCTCGTCGCCTTGAAGGCTAAACCGTCTGTTCATGCCGCCTACCGCCAAAAGCAAAAGCAAGTCGGCGTCTCGGTTGCGTCGGTTTACAACAAACTGCAGGGGATCGAACCGCAAGTTGGCCGTGCATTGGTCCGCGAGACGGCCGAAGAACTTTCGGAATTGGTCGAGTATATGCCCGGTCCGAAATTGAAGCCGGTACTGAATGGCTACAAGACGCGAATCATTGATGGCAATCACCTCGCCGGCACCGAACACCGGATCAAAGAACTTCGCACTCTCGGAGCTGCAGCTCTGCCTGGCATTTGCATTCCCATCCTGGATCCAGATAAGCGGTTGATGCTCGATGTCATCCCCTGCCGGGATGGGCACGCCCACGAAACACGACTCCATCCACAGATAACGGAATTGGTCAAGCCCGGCGAGGTTTGGATTGGAGACCGTAATTTCGGTACAAAGACAACGATGACGACGATCGCCTTAGACAAGAAATCGCACTTCATCTTTCGTCATCCTTTGGGTTTGGTCCCCAAGTGGGAGTCGCATGGCAAACGCCGCAAGATTGGCCGAGTCGACAACGGCACGCTTTTTGAACAGGAAATCGAACTTAGCCACGAAGGGCGAAGTCTGATACTTCGACGGATTACGGTCGACCTCGACGAACCAACTCGCAAGGGTGACACGCAGGTCAACATTCTGACGAATCTTCCGAAGAGCGTTCGTGGGAAAAAGATTGCCCAAGCATATCGCAATCGCTGGAAGATCGAGACGGCGTTCCAGCACCTAGCCATCGCTCTTCGAGCCGAGATCGAGACGCTCGGTTACCCGGAAGCGGCGCTCTTCAGCTTTTGCATGGGTTTGACAATGTTCAATCTACTCAGTGTGATCAAGACAGCGATCGGTTCAGCGAAAGGCGATGCAAAGAAAGCAGATGAAGTATCGACGTACCACGCGGCGTCAGAGATATCCGAATCATGGCGTGGCTTTGTAACCGCAATCAATCAATGCGAATTCGAGTCGCGTTACGAAGATCTGACTCTAAAACAGATAGCTCATGAGCTAGTCAGGATCAGCAAGCACGTAGATTTCCGTCGTATTCGCAAAAGCTCGCGAGGGCCTAAACGTCCACCACCAAAGCGTGTCAGCGGTAACCGCGGCAATCACGTCTCGACAGCGAGGATTTTGGACCGACGCGCAGCGTGAGTGCTAGCTTGAAAGGGCTCGGCG
>CAZUIY010000016.1:0-1114 GCA_964619975.1 uncultured Gemmatimonadales bacterium | reverse complement strand
GGTCTCGCGCGGCCGCTGCAGCGGTTTAACTTTCTGATGTACTAACCAGCGCTCCAAATTGTTGCGCGCGATTTCGTGTTGTTTTTCTCATCGGCCAACGGCGCGACGTGGCTTCGGCTTATTGAGACCCGGCGCGTCCGGAAGGACCGTTTTCGGAGGTATCGGGAGTCGTCCCGACCCAGCGGCGCTCGTCCTGGGGCATCCTGTGCGATCGATTTTCAAGTTCCCTCCCTCAAGTCTCAGCAAGCGGTCGTGTTCTGCACCACGCGACGCTCTAGGTACACGTCGGCCGGCGTGCGGTAGCCGAGCGACTGGTGAATCCGCTCGTGGTTGTAAAAACGGAAGTATGCGGCCAGCGACGCTTCGGCTTGCCAACCATCGACGTAGTCCTTGAGGTACACCTCCTCGTACTTCACCGTGCGCCACAGCCGCTCGATGAACACGTTGTCGATCGCTCGACCGCGGCCATCCATGCTGATGGCGACGCCGCGAGATTCCAATCGCGAGGTGAACGCCGTGGCCGTAAACTGGCTCCCTTGGTCGCTGTTGAAGATCTTGGGCTGGGCTCGCGACAGCGCCTCGTCGAGCGCCTCCAGGCAGAAGCTGCCCGTGAGCGTATTCGACAAGCGCCAAGCCAGCACGTAACGGCTGTACCAATCCATCACCGCCGTGAGGTACAAAAACCCGTGTCGCAACGGCACGTAGGTGATGTCGCCGGCCCACACCTGGTCGGGCCGCGCGACCTCCACATTCCGCAGCAAATACGGATAAATCTTGTGTCCCCTGCCTGGCCAAGTGGTCCGCCGCTTCGGATAGATTGCCTCGATGCCCATGCTGCGCATCAGACGCTGAATACGTTTGCGGCTGACGCCCAGCACCTCCGCCATCTTCCGGCTGCCGTAGAACGGCGTCCGTAAATACTGCTCGTCGATCGCCCGCATGAGCGCGAGGTTCGCCGCCGATTCGCCCGCCGGCCGATAGTACCACGTCGAGCGCGCCAGCCCCAACAATGCGCACTGCCGCGCGATCGTGAAATTCTTGTGTCCCGGTTCGATGCATCGCCTCAGTCCTTCAGCCGAACTCGGCAGCTTTTTTTTTCAACCACTCGACTTCC
>CAZUIY010000015.1:0-8054 GCA_964619975.1 uncultured Gemmatimonadales bacterium | reverse complement strand
CTTGGGGCCCTGCTCGACGTCGAACTCGACTTCGTCGTTCTCGCTCAGCGACTTGAAACCCTCACCGGCGATCGAAGAGAAGTGGACGAAGACGTCCGGACCGTTCTCCTGCTCGATGAAGCCGAAACCCTTCGCGTCGTTAAACCACTTTACCTTGCCCTTGGCCATTTTCGTTTTTCCTTTTGTTGTGTTCCAAAACCCCCGGCTACCTGCCAGGGCCTTTCAGATCCCAGGGCGCATCGCAAGAAAAAAGCGCCACCTCTCCGATGAATCGTCGAGAGGCCGGCGCGGATCTTCAGCGGTCGTTCCCTTGGACGTGTTCCTGAAAGCCTGAACAATGTACACGATCCGGCCTCCGGAGTCCATAGGGAACGAAGAAGCGCCCCGGGCCGGATCGGCCGGGGCGCTTCTCGAAGCCGTTCGATGTCGTCGGCGTTCTCCCTACGCGCCCGCCAGGTCTCGCACGACCTCGGCCAGCTTCCCCGCCTTCGCGGAGCCGCCGGCGTGGGCCTCGATGTCGGCGGCCAGGGCGTCCAGGGCGTAGCGCCGCTCGTCCCCCGACTGTCCCTCGGCGGCGTTCAGCGCGGAGCGCGCTGCCGCGATCCGCTCGGCGGCCAGGCCGTTCGAGCGATCGAGCTGGTCCAGGTAGGCCCTGGCCAGGGCGAACGAGGCCGGCCACTCGTACTTCTGCTGCATCTGGGCGTTCAGGTACTCCAGCCGCGCCGTCTTCGCCGCCTCGATCTCGTTGGCGGTCAGGTGCTCGCTGGGGGTGAGCTCCAGGATGTCCAGGCCGCGCTTGATCTCGGAGCTCACCATGACGCCGTTGTACCAGTAGATGGACCACGGCCCGCCGCTCTCGATCCGCTCGGGGTTGACCGGCCCGCGGTCGAAGTACGCGATCTCGTAGGGGTTGTCCGGATCGGTCCAGTCGAACACCGAGACGCCGCCCTGATACCACCCCTGCACCATGACGTCGCGGCCGGGGATCGGGATCAGCGAGCCGTTGTGGGCCACGCAGTTCTCGACCGGCGTCTGCGCCACCGGCAGCTTGTAGTAGCTGTTGAACGTCAGGTCCTCGTCATCGACGGTGAAGATCGCGTTGGCGCCCCACTCCATGGGATCGGTGATGCGGCACTTGGCGCCGCCGCCGCCGCCCCACTCGTCGGAGAAGAGGAGCTGGGTCCCGTCGTTGCTGAACGTGGCCGAGTGCCAGTACGAGAAGTTCGAGTCCGCCACCGCGGCCACCCGGACCGGGTGCGCCACGTCGGAGATGTCGAGCAGCAGCCCGTAGCCGCCGCAGGCGCCGCCGGCCAGACCGACGGCCGGGTAGGTGGTGATGTCGTGGCACTGGCTGGGCCCGGTGCGGGGCTGGTCGGCGCCGAACGCGCGCGCCACCCAGGTGTCGAGGTCGGCGCGGAGCGCCGCCGTGTCGGCGGGGGTCGGCTCACCCTCGCCGCCGCGCGCGGCCACCACGCCGCGCAGGAGCACGCCGATGAACCGCGGCGAGACCACCTGCTCCTGGCCGCGGACCGTGGCCACCCAGCCGCCGGAGGCCTTCGCCTCGGCGACCTCGCGCTCGCGCTCGATCCGGTCGGCCTCCGCCTCGCCGTGGATGGGCGGGGCTTCCAGGTCGTCGAAAATCCGCGGAGAGGAGACGATCGCCGCCTCCGCCGGGTTCGCCAGCGGGACCTTGATCACCTCGATCCGGAAGAGGGCCGAGTTCGGGTCCTCGTCCGGCATGGCGCCCGAGCAGCCCTCCAGCTCGTCCTCGGGCCGGACGCCCGCCGAGCCGGAGATGTAGACGTACACGTTCTCGTCGTCGTCCGGATCCACCACGACCGTGTGGGTGTGAGACCCGCGGCAGGTCTGCACGTTGCCGACGTTGACCGGGTTGTCGAGGTCGCTGATGTCGAAGATCCGGAGCCCGCGCAGTCGATCCGCGCTGACCGCCTCCTCGACCCCCTCGCCGCCGCAGTCGATCCGGCCCGAGAGGCCCTCACCGGAGATGAAGAGCAGATCCCGGTAGACCGAGACGTCGCTCTGGGACGCCGGGCAGAAGTACCCCTTGACCAGGACCGGCGCCGCGGGGTCCGAGATGTCCCAGACCTGGAAGCCGTTGTAGTTGCCCTGGATGGCGTAGTCGCCCATGAACGCGAGGTCCGAGTTCGTGGCCTCGGCGAACGCCTCGGGCTTCGGCGTGTTGGAGATGAGGCGCATGTTCGAGATCGCCTCTCCGGCGTCGGTCACGCCGGGGGCCAGGTCCCAGCGCGGGTCGGTGGTGTCGGGCGGCGCCATCTGCGCGAGCGCCTGGGGGGCGCCCGCGAGGAGCGCGGCGAAAGCGAGCGACGGGATCACCCGGCGCAGGTTGGAAGCGGTCATGGTCACGTCCGGGTGCGGAGTGTGGGTGAGAAACGCGGAAAACGGGTTCATCGCGAGCCCGAGCTCTCGAACGCCATTTCGCGGAGCATCGTCCGCATGCGATCGATCTCGCTCGACTGATCGGCCTCGATGTCGGAGGCCAGCTTGAACACGGCGTCGCCCTGGGCGCCGCCATCGGTGGCGAAGAGCTCCTCGACCATGATCACGGCGCCCTCGTGGTGCTGGATCATGTACGTCAGGAACCGCATGTCCCAGTCGGCACCGCGGGCCGCGTCCAGGTCGGCCATCTGCCCGGCGGTCAGCATGCCCGGCATGTGCGTGTGGCCCGCGTGCGCCGGATCCGGCGCCGCCAGGCCGTTTTCCTCGAGCCACGCCTCCATCAGCGCGATCTCGTCCTTCTGGGCGTTGATGATCCGCGCCGCCATGATCCGGAGCTGCGGGCTCGCGCCGTGGGTCGGCGCCATCTCGGCCATCTCGAGGGCCTGCGCGTGGTGGTGGATCATCCCCCGCATGAACGCAACGTCGGCGTCGACGTACGAGTGGCGGACGCTGTCGGCCCGGGCCACCGCCGCGGTGGGAATCCCGGAGGCGGTGGTGGAGGTGGAATCGGGCGGAGCCGTCCGCTCTGCGGAGGCGCAGGCGGCGACCAGGAGCAGGCCGGTCCAGACGACCGGTCGACGATCGGTGGGGGAAAAGCGCATAAGAAAAGGAGTTTAGCCCGACCTGACGCCGAAGGCATCCGAGTGGCTTTCAATTGATTGACATGCATGTGCATGCATCATATCCTGACACCATGCGAACGACGATCGAACTACCGGATGAACTCCGCGCGGAACTCCTGGCTCTCGCTGCACGCAGGGGCGAGAAGGGCTTCTCGGGGCTGATCGAAGAGGCGGTCGAGCGGTTCCTGGAGGCCGAAGAACGACGAGGCGTGCTGGTGCGCGAGGCCCTTGACGCGATCGGCTCGCTGAACGACGAGGAAGCCGACGATGTGCGCGAGTCGATCCGCAGGCTGAGGGAGTCGTGGCGCTCCTAGTAGCGGACTCCGATGTCCTGATCGATGCACTCCACGGGCGCAATCCCGGAGCGGATCGGGTGACCATCGGCTTAGAGACGGGAGCCCTCGCGACGACCACGATTTCCGCGTTCGAGCTCCTGAGTGGCGCGGTCTCAGATCGCTCGCGCGACCAGATCGATCGACTGCTGGCGGCGCTGACGATCCTGCCTCTCGATGAGGCCGCCGGCCGCGCCGCCGCAGGGGCGCGCCGGGAGATGGAATCCCTCGGAACACCGATCGGAATGGGTGATTACCTGATCGCGGGGATCTGTCTGGCGCGCTCCGCCACGCTCCTCACCCGCAATGTCGGGCACTTCTCCCGCATCCCCCGGTTGCGCCTGGATCCACTCTTCACCACGAAGGAGTGAACCCGGGGGTCCGCTTCAAGCGGTTTGTGGATCGATCTCCAGCCGCTCCAGGACGGTCACCCACCGGGGGTCCGGGCGGAGCGGGTCCAGCAGGGGATCGAACGCGACCTGAAGCGCCGAGGGCCGCCGGGCCTCCAGGAGCCGGTCGATCAGCGCGAACGCCTCGTCGATCCGGCCCAGCCGGGCGCACGCCTGGAGCATGAAGTAATCGCGGCCACGGCTGTGGGGCCGTGACCGCAGCCCCTCCAGAACCGCCTCCCAGAACCCGCGCTCGCCGCCCGTCTCGTACCCCGCCCGGACCTCGCGGACGAAGTCCCGCGGCATGCCGTCGTGATCGAGGCGGGACGCCGTCTCCATCTCGTCCAGAGCGTCGTCGAACCGGCCCAGGCACAGATACGGGTTGATCAGGTTGTTGTGGGCGGGGACGTAGCCGGGATCCAGCGCGATCGCCTTCCGGTACACCTCGATCGCCTCCTCGAACCGGCGATGCTGGTGGAGCGCGGCGCCGTACCCCATGTGGGCCGGCAGGGACACCGGGTCCAGCTCCAGGGCGCGGGTGTGCTCGGCGAACGCCTCGTCCCCCCGGCCACGGAGCGAGAGGAAATTGCCGTACCAGAGGTGCGCGGTGGCGTACCCCGAGTCGATCTCCACGGCCCGCCGGAACTCCGCTTCGGCCTCGTCCCAGCGCCACACGGTCCACGCCATGCTCCCCAGCGCCGCGTGAGCCTCGCCGCGGCCGGGATCGATCGCCAGCGCCCGGGCCGCCGCCGACCGCGTCTCGGAATCCGCCTCCGGCACCGGGTCGATGCTGTAGTGCGGCAGGAGCGACCACGCCTCCGCCAGGCTCGACCAGGCCGGCGCGGAGGACGAATCCCTGTCGAGCGCCGCGCTGAACCACTCGATCGCCTGCCGCAGGTTCGACTCCGTCCGCCGGTTCAGGAAGTGGCGGCCCCGGAGGTACGACTGGTACGCCTCGACGTCGTCCGTCGGCCGCTCCGCCAGGCGCGCCCGTTCGCGGGGCTCCAGCCGCACGCGGAGCGCCTCGACGATCCGCTCGGCCACGTCGGACTGGATCTCGAAGATGTCCTCGAGCTCGCGGTCGTATCGCTCGGACCACAGATGCTCGTCGGTCGTGGCGTCGATCAACTGGGCCGTGATCCGCACCCGGCCCCCCGCCTGGCGGACGCTCCCCTGCAGGATCGAGCCGACGCCCAGCTCCTGGCCGATCAGCCGGATCGGCTTGTCGGTCTTCCGGTACCGCATGACCGACGTCCGGCTGATCACCTTGAGGCCCTCGATGCGCGCCAGCGTGCTCAGGATCTCCTCGGTGACGCCGTCGGAGAAGTATTCGCTCTCCGAGCCCGGGCTCAGGTTGGCGAAGGGGAGGACCGCCACCGACTGCCGCTTCGGGGTGGGCCGGGCCTTCGTCGGCGGCCCGCTCCCCTCGAGGTGGACCGCCCAGGTGTCGACCAGGGTGGATACGCCCTTCAGGACGCGCTCGCCGCGCGGCTCGAACCGGAGCTCGGTCACCTGGCGCAACAGCCGCCACACGTCCTCGCTCACCCACACCTCGCCGGGGTCCGCCGCCGTCTGGATCCGCGCGGCCACGTTCACGCCGTCCCCGTAGACGTCGCCATCGGGAGCCGCGACGATCTCACCGATGTGGACGCCGGCCCGCAGGTCGGAGTGCGCGAGCCCGCGCCCGGCCATCTCCGACGAGAATCCGTCCCGCAGGTCGATCGCCGAGCGGACCGCGCCGTCGGCGCTCGGGAACTCGGCTAGGACGGCGTCGCCCATGAACTTGACCACCCGGCCGCCGCGCTCGGGGACGACCCGTCGCGCCAGCTCCTGGAGCGTGTCGACCGCGGCCATCGCCTGGCCCTCGTCGCGGGCGATCAGCTCCGAGTAGCCGACCAGGTCGACGAACCAGAGGGCGGCGAGGCGACGCTCGCGGGGGGTCACGGAGCCCGGAGTCGAGGCGAGATGAAAAGGAGCATCCTCCAGAATGTACATGCCGGGTCGACCCCGGATGCGACGACCCGACTACCGGCTCTTGACGAACGGACCCGCCGCGTGATAGTGTACTGGTAGTCTAATACACTTCTTCGTGAGAGAGCCCATGCAGGCGACGATCCGGACCGACGATCCACGGCCGATCTACCAGCAGATCATGGACGAGGTCCGCCGCGCGCTGGTGGTGGGGACGCTGCGGGCCGACGACGCCCTGCCCTCCGTTCGCGAGCTCGCCTCGCAGCTGCGGCTGAACCCCAACACGGTCGCGCAGGCGTACCGGGAGCTCGAGCGCGAAGGCCTCGTCTACGTCCAGCGGGGGCGAGGCACGTTCGTCTCGTCCGACATCGGGCCCGGCGAGGAGGAGCGGCGCTCGCTCGCCCTGGACGTCGCCCGCCGGGCCCTCGTGGACGCGCATCGCAATGGAATCGGAATCGACGAGCTGGTGAACGCATTGAACGACGTCGCCCGCGAGCCCGCGGCGGCGGCCATCGAAGAAGGAGAATCCCCGTGACCCTACCCTACGAGCTGGACGCCGAGCGCTTCGCCGTCCGGACCGACTCGCTCGTCAAGCGCTTCGGCCAGAAGGTGGCGCTGGACGGGCTCGAACTGCGGGTCCCGGAGGGCGCGGTGTATCTGCTGGTCGGCCCGAACGGCGCCGGCAAGAGCACGACGCTCCGTATCCTGATGAACCTGCTGAAGGCCAGCTCCGGCACCGCGAGCGTCTTCTCGATGGACCCCCGCCACCGGGGGCCCGACGTGCGGGCCCGCACCGGCTTCGTTCCCGAGCGGCACGACCTGGGGTACGCCTGGATGGCGGTGGGGCGCATGATCGAGCACCACGCCGCCTACCGGCCGACCTGGGACGCCGCCTACGCCGAGCGCCTCGCGGAGGCGTTCTCCGTGGAGCCGGACCGCCGCTTCGGCCAGCTCTCCAAGGGCCAGGCGCGGCGGGTCCAGCTCCTCCTGGCGCTGGCGCACCGGCCGCCGCTCCTGGTCCTGGACGAGCCGACCGACGGGCTGGATCCGGTGATGCGGGACGAGACCCTGGGCCTTCTGGCCGAGCACCTCGCCGAGGCACCGACCACGCTTCTCGTCTCCACCCACCGGGTCTACGAGATGGAGCGGATGGCCGACCACGTGGGCGTCCTCCACGAGGGGCGCCTGGTGACCCAGACGTCGCGCGACCGGCTCCACCGGATGCTGCGGTCCTACCGGGTCGAGATCCCAGACGGCTGGTCGCGGGAGCCGGATCTGGACGGCGTGGTGCGGAAGGCCGGGAACGGCCGCGAGGTCCGCTGGACGGTGTGGGGAGAGGAAACGGTGGTGACCGACCGGTTCGCCCGCGCCGGCGGCACGGTCCGCGAAGTCGCCACCCTGACGCTGGACGAGGCCGCGATCATCCTGCTCGGCCGCAAGGAGGTCCCATGAGCGAGCACGTAGTGGACCCGACCCCCGGTCTCGGGGCGGTGGCGGTAGCCCAGTTCCGCGCCGTGGGCCAGGCGGTGCGGCGCGAGGCCGTGGTGGCCGGCGGCCTCCTGGGCGTCATGCTCGTTGTCGGGTCGATCGTCGCGGTCAGCGAGGGCGACTCCATGGGGCTCGGCCACATCGGCGGGCTGGGCGTCCTCACCGGCCTGGCCTCGTTCCTGTTGCCGGTCGCGGTGTGGAAGGGCGAGGAGCGATTCGGGCTCACGACCCTCTGGACCCTGCCGGTCGACCACGCCCGGCACGCGCTGGTCAAGGCGGGCGCCGGGTGGGTCTGGGCGATGGCGTTCTCGGCCGCCTTCATCCTCGCCATGGTGCTGGCCGCCCTCGCCACAGGCGGAGCGATCGGCGAGACGCTCCCCCGCCTGGTCGCCGATCCCGCCGCCCCCTACGGCGCGCGGGAGGTGGTGTGGTCCACCCCGTGGTGGTTCTGGCTCATCCCCTTCGCCTCGGCGAGCACCGCGTACCTGCTCGGGAGCGCCCTGGTCCTCGCCGCGGACCATCCCTGGCGCTGGATCCTCGGGGGCCTCGTCGGCTTCTGGATACTCGGCTTCCTCGGCGAGGAGGGGGACATCGACTGGATGTCCCGGATCTTCGAGACCGTGCTCTTCGACCTGGGCTTCGGCCGCTACGGGATCGACGCCTTCGTGACCGGCGGCTCCGAGAGCAACGCGACGCGGTTCGAACTCGCGAACGGCGAGATGGCGAGGGGATGGCGGGAGCTTCCCTCCATCGCGCGCTGGGGGTGGGCCGTG
>CAZUIY010000014.1:0-5100 GCA_964619975.1 uncultured Gemmatimonadales bacterium | reverse complement strand
AGCGCGTAGGAGAAGCCGTGGCAGCCGCCGCCGACCACGCGCACCCGCAGGCCCTTGTCGTGCAGCCCCTCGCGGTCGCGCAGCTCGCGGATCTTGGCCGTCGCGGTCGGGGTGGCGGTGAAGATCTCCTCCTGCACCCCGGCTCCCTGGACTTCGGACATGCTTCCTCCAGCGTCGTGGATCGGTTTCGGGCGGGATTTCCGCGCCCGCCGTACTCCCCAACGCTACCGCCCGGAGCCCCCCCATGTCAACCGCCTGAACCCCCCGAGCGGCCCCGCTTCGTCCCCATGCCATCCACAGGCGACACACCGGGTTCTCCCCAGCTTATCCACCGTATGTAGTGGGATCCGTGGCGAGAAATACCGTATATTGTGGCAGATGCTTGACACGGCCGGGGGCCTCCCCTACAATGGTCTCGCCTCGTCCCACGCACCTCCAGCAGATCGAATCCGGGTCCGGCTGACCCTCGCCCGCGCGTTCTCGCCCAGGGGCAGCCGGCGCCGCGCTCTACGCCTCGATTCCAGGAAGGACCGACCCGCATGCCCGACGCCGCTCCCAGCCACGACGACCGCTATCTGACCTTCCTCACCGAGCCGGACGCGGCCGGGATCCTCGAGCGCGCGAAGCGGACGGAGACGTACTACCCCGACGACCTGGCGGCGCACGTGCTGACGCGGAAGTACCTGGCGCCGGGCGAGACGGGGCCGCTGGAGCTGTGGGAGCGGGTGGCGCGGGCGCTCTCGAGCGTCGAGGAGGACGCCGACTACTGGTTCGAGGAGTTCTTTTCGATCCTGTTCGACTTCAAGTTCGTCCCCGGCGGCCGCGTCATGCACGGCGCCGGACGCGACGAGGCGGCAAGGAAGCCGACCCTCGCCAACTGCTACGTGATCCCCGTCACCGAGGACTCCCTCGAGGGCATCTACCACTGCATCACCGAGAGCGCGATGGTCTACCGGACCGGTGGCGGCGTCGGGACCGACCTGTCGATACTCCGGCCCAAGGGCGCGGCGGTCAACGCCACCGTGGCCGGCAGCCCCGGCGCGACCTCCTTCATGAACCTCTTCTCCGAGTCGACCAACACCGTCAGCCAGGCCGGCCGCCGGGGCGCCCTGATGCTGACGATGCGGGTGGACCATCCCGACATCGAGGACTTCATCACGATCAAGAACGACTCGACCCGCCGGAAGGTGCAGTACGCCAACATCTCGTGCCTGATCACGCACGAGTTCATGGAGGCCGTGCTGAACGACACCGACTTCGAACTGCGGTGGGGCGGCGAGACGTTCCGCACGGTACGCGCCCGCGACCTGTGGCGGAAGATCATCGAGAACGCCCACGCCTCGGCCGAGCCCGGGATCATCTTCTGGGACACGATGCGGGAGTACCACAACGTCGAGTACGCCAACCCGCTGGTGTCGACCAACCCGTGCGCCGAGCAGCCGCTCGCCGCCTACACCGCCTGCAACCTGGGCTCGATCAACCTCTCCCGCTTCGTCGACGACGGGGGGACGTTCGACTACGCCGAGCTGGCCGAGGTGGCCCGGACCGCCACCCGGTTCCTCGACAACGTGGTCGAGTACAACATGGAGAACCACGCGCTCGACGTGATCAAGGAGGCGGTGGCGTCCGACCGGCGGATCGGCCTCGGGATCACCGGGCTCGCCGACGCGCTCCTCAAGATGGGCGTCCGGTACGACACCGAGGACGCGCTCGAGATCGTCGACAAGATGATGGAGACGATCTGCCGCGCCGGCTATCAGACGTCGATCGACCTGGCGCGCGAGAAGGGGGCGTTCCCGCTCTTCTCCTGGGAGGGGATCTCGCAGTCGAAGTTCATCCAGAACCTGCCGGTCGACCTGCAGGAGCAGATCCAGCGGTTCGGACTCCGGAACTCGACCGTCCTCACGGTTCCGCCGGTCGGGACGGGCTCGATCGTGGCCCAGTCCTCCAGCGGGGTGGAGCCGATCTTCTGCACCTCCTACAACCGGAGGGTGAAGCAGGACGACGGCGAGACGTTCACCGAGTACAAGGTCTATCACCCGCTCATCCGTGAGATGTTCGGCGACGACGAGGAGCTGCCGGATCACGTGGTCACGGCGCACGACATCGACCCCTACTTCCGGGTGCGGATGCAGGGCGTGATCCAGCGGTGGGTGGATTCGTCGATCAGCTCCACGGTCAACCTGCCGAACGAGGTGGCGGTGGAGACCGTCGCCGACATCTACATCCGGGCCTACAAGGCGGGGCTGAAGGGGATCACGGTGTACCGCGAGGGGAGCCGGGAGGGCATTCTGGTCACCGACCAGAAGCAGGCCCCGGCCGCCGCGGAGACCCCGGCCCCCGAAGAGCCCGCGGCGCGCGAGATCTCGGGGGGCGCTGCCGCGAACGGGTCGGTGACCCGGCTCAAGCCCCGCCCCCGGCCGCCGATCACCGCGGGCATGACCGAGAAGATCCGGACGGGCGACGGCTCCCTGTTCGTCACCGTGAACGAGGACGCGACCGGGCTCTGCGAGGTCTTCGCGTCGCTCGGCAAGGCGGGCGGCTCGGCCGCCGCCCAGTCGGAGGCGATGTGCCGGCTGATCTCGCTGGCGCTCCGCTCGGGGATCGACCCCGCGACGATCGTCCATCAGCTGAAGGGGATCAGCGGCCCGAACCCGGTCTGGGACAACGGCGAGCTCATCCTCTCCGCCCCGGACGCGATCGGCCGGGCGCTGGAGCGGTACCTGGAGCGACGCGGCGACGCGGACGGCGGCCCCGGCGGCAACGGCACCGCGCCGGTGGAGGCGATCGTCCGGGCGGCCACCGAGAGCGAGGAGTTCGACGGCCCCGGCGCGATGCCCGCGCGGCCCATGTCCTCCTGCCCCGACTGCGGCAGCCCGGTGACCCACGAGAACGCCTGCGTCACCTGCAAGCACTGCGGCTGGAGCCGCTGCTGAGCGCCTGATCGCACTGATTGGCATGGACTATGCGGAGCGAGAGGGTATCGCTTCGCGTGGCGGGGTCGGACGTAGAGTCGACCGGTCCGGCCCCGCCCGAACCTTGGACCCGCACCGAGAGCGCGTCATGACCCGGGACCTGCACCGGACATCGTGGAACCGCCTGGCGGTGATCCTCCAGGTGCCGCGCACCACCGGCGTCTTCCTGCTGGGCGTCGGCGCGTCGCGCAATCCGCAGAAGGTGCTCATGGTGGGCAGCGCCCGGAACCTGCGGGCCCGGCTGCTGGAGATCCTCCGCGAGGGGAGCCTGGAGGCGGCCGGAGCCATGGCGGTCCACTGGGTCTCCGACATGACCCTGGAGCAGGCGCGGCTGGCCGAGCGGATCTTCACCCGGCGCTACGACCCGCCCATGAACGCCGCGCCGGACTCGCGGTACCTCGACATCCTCGCCGGCTGAGCCGGCCGGGCCGGTGGACCTCACGCTCGCCGTCTGCTGCGACGCGGCCAACGTGAGCCGCGAGGGCAAGCTCAACCTGCTCGGCATCTTCAACTCCATTCACGCGGCGCGCTTTCCGGCCACCCACCCGCACCTGTCCCTGGTGCTGCGGGTCGAGGCCCGGATGGGCGACGAGGGCACGCACCCGCTGGAGATCAAGCTGGTGGACGAGGACGGCCAGCAGCTCTTCCAGGTGGGCGGACAGCTCCAGCTCCAGGGCGCCCGGCCGGGGCGGCCGATGACGGCGCAGACGGTGATGGACATCAACCACATCCAGTTCCCACGCCCGGGCACGTTCACGTTCGAGGTGTTCCTCGGTGGACGGCACCTCCGGAGCGTTGCGATCCACGCCTTCCAGGCCGGCGACTGACGCTTGCCCGGCCGGGCGGCGGACGCCTACCGTTAGCCCCCTCATGAGCGCGACGAAGAGAATCCTGGGCGGCGCCGTGGCGACCGCGGCCGCGGCCTTCGCCGCGACGCGGGCGCTGCGCTGGACCGCGCCCGGGCTCCCCTCACCGCCCGGCGGGCGTCCCGCCCGCTACGGCTGGCGGCACGCGGAGATCTTCCACGCGGCGACGGGATCGGGGCCGGCGGCGCTGCTGCTCCACGACGTGTACACCGGCGCGTCCGGCGACGAGATGACATCCCTGGCGGCGCGACTTTCCGACCACATGACCGTGCACGTGGCCGACCTGCCGGGATTCGGGCGCTCCGGGAGGCCGCCCATGCGCTTCGGCCCGGAGATGCTGTTCGACGCGGTGGTGGAGCTGGTGCGGCACGCCATCGACCGGCCGACGCTCCTGATCGGAAGCGGACGCTCCGCCGCGTACGCGGTGGAGGCGGCCGTCCGGCTGGGGGACATGGCCCGAGGCGTGGTGCTCCTGGCGCCCCCCGAGCCGAAGGGGGCCGGAAGCGGGTCGTCCCCGGCGCTGGGCTCGCTCGCGTACCAGGTCCTCCGCAGCCCCTTCGGCGAGGCGTACCACCACCTCCACGCGGCGACCGCCTGGCGGCGGCACGCGATCCGCCAGGATCTGGCCGCCGAGCCCGCCGACCTGGACGAACGCGCGGCCCGGCGCCACCGCTACGCCCGCCAGCCCGGCAGCCAGTGGCCGCTGTGGTCGCTGTGGGTCGGCGACCTCGACTGGGATCCCCGGCCGGCCCTGGCGCGCCTGGGGGCCCCGGCCCTGGTCCTCTGGAGCGCCGAGGCCCGCCGGAACCCGGCCGCGCCCGAGCTCTACCGCGCCGTCCGACCCGACCTGGACCAGCGCGTCGTGCCCGGTACGGGCCGCTGGCCCCACGTGGACGCCCCGGACGCCACCGCCGACCGCATCCTGGACTGGGCGGGAGCCCGGCTCCATCCGGACCCGGACGAAGGCGGCGAATGACGCGCACGGCCCAGGGCGCCTGGCTGGTCGGCGGCGTCCTCCTCACGCTCCCCACCCTTGCGTTCACGCTGCTCGGCTTCTCCGGCTCGGCCCCGGTCGAGGCCGCCATCTTCGGCCTGGGGATCCTGGGCGCCGCCTTCATGCTGTCGTGGGCCGCCGAGGTGGCGCAGATGGAGGTGAGCCAGGCGCTCGCCCTGGCGCTCCTGGCGCTGATCGCGATCCTGCCCGAGTACGCGGTCGACCTCTACTTCGCGTGGCGCGCCGCCGAGGACCCGATCTACGG
>CAZUIY010000013.1:0-2025 GCA_964619975.1 uncultured Gemmatimonadales bacterium | reverse complement strand
GCATTGGTAGATCCTTACACTTTCGTCGGCGGTCGCCCGCCGTTTCGTGTGTCAAGACCCCCGTTCAAACCGTGCGTGCGGATTTCCCGCACACGGCTTACGGGTGGACTCTCGGGCTGTCGCATTACGCGGCTCCCGGGTAGCGTACGGTGCCTTGGAGACGGTGGAGCCCGAGGTTCCAGAAGGATTCGCGCGTCCAGCGTTCGGCCTCGCCTGGTTTCAGGTGACGCCCTTTGCGCGCGAGGCGCAGGCGGCGCAGCCGTCGCCAGACGTAGCGGTCGAGCTGGATGAAGCGCTTCGCGGCGTTGCCGGTGCGAAAGTACTCACCCCACCCGCGTAGTACCGGGTTCAGGTCTGCGATCACATCTCGCAGATCCGCGTGGCACCGAGACCGGGGGGTCAGCTCCTTCACGCGCTGCCGGATACGCTGCATCGAGCGCTGCGACGGCCATCTCTGGAGAAAGTAGAGCCTTCGGCCCGACTCCTCCCAGATCCGACCGCTCAGGCGCTTGTGCAGGTGGCAGCCGAGGAAGTCGAAGCCCTCCTGACCGTCGAAGAGCTCGACCCGCCTCGTCTTGTCCGGTTGCAGCTCGAGACCGAGACGGGCCAGGATCACCCGGACCCGTTCCTCGGCCTGCTCGCACTGCGATCTCGTACGGCACATCACCACGAAATCGTCCGCGTAACGCACCAGCGTCCCCAGCGGGGCGCTGTGGCGCGTCCACAGCGTGTCGAGCACGTGGAGGTAGACGTTCGACAGCAGAGGCGAGATCACCCCACCCTGCGGAGTGCCCACCCGCGTCTCACGGACCGCACCGTCTTCCATCACCCCCGCTTCGAGCATGAGCCGCAGCAGCTTGAGCACCCTCCGATCCGAGACTCGACGTGCCACGAGCCGCAGCAGCTTCTCGTGGTTGATCGAGGAGAAGTAATCCCGGATGTCGGCGTCGAGCACGTGATGATGACCCTTCGCGCCGAGCTTCCTCAGCGTCTCCAGGGCATCCGTCGCGCTCCGCTTCGGCCGGAAGCCGTACGAGACGGGCAAGAAGTCCGCCTCGAAGACCGGCTCCAGCACCAGCTTCGCCGCCATCTGGACCACCCGGTCCCGGACCGTCGGGATCCCCAGCGGCCGCTTCCTTCCGTCACCCTTCGGGATGTACCGGCGCAGCACCACCTCCGGCCGGTACCGCTTGACGCGCAGCACCGTGCCGATCTCTTCCAGGAAGCGATCGACACCGTACCGCTCCACCTCCGCGAGCGTCCGACCATCGACGCCCGCGCCACCTCTCTTCGACCGGACTCGCCGCCACGCCTCCCACAGGACGTCACTCCGGTGGATGTGGTCATATAGAGCGTGGAAGCGTCTCCCCGGGCTCCGCTTGGCGGCAGCCCACAGTCGCCTCTGCAAGTGGCGCACTTTCTCGCGCGGTCTGCGACCGCCGGGGTCGTTAGGTCCGGACTCGCCGGCCATTCCCTCGCACGTGCTCGCTTCAGCGACACGACCACCCCAGGGACCCTTCCCTCCCCCGGCGTTCTTCTTCACCGGGATCACCGGTACTACGATCCCCTCGGACTCCCGCTGCGCACGCCCCGACTTCGCCTTCGGCTTATACGGGCGCGCTCGCCGCGACGACGGCCGCGCAGACGGGTCTCTCGTGTTCCGTACATCTCCTTGTCCACGTGCTGCGCCCCCTACCCCGCCGGGACCCCAAACAGGCTCCGGTACTCCTGCCTGGAACGTGGCCTTCGCCGTGAAATGAGCGGCTCGGCTCCCGGATTGTAAATCTGACGAGGCTGCAGGCTTCACGTTACGTTGCGGCCCGTGGACTCGCTCCCCGCGCGACGGCTCTCGCCGATCGACGGGCTTTCGACGCCCCGCTTGGACGACGGGGTCTCCCCCGATCGCCTGGGGCCCGCTACTCGGCGCACCGGCGCTTACCGAGACGGGACTTCCACCCGCTGGAGACGCACAGCAGGCAGGCTCCGACCCTACGGCTCGGTCGGATTCTGCTTCACGACGCACCA
>CAZUIY010000012.1:0-1313 GCA_964619975.1 uncultured Gemmatimonadales bacterium | reverse complement strand
TACGGCCGCGAGGCCCCGGTGCAGCTCGCCTCGGCGGCGCAGGCGCGGACGGGCACCCGCACGCGCCCGGTCGGGCCCGGCGGGAGCGGGGAGACCGACACCCGCTGGCACACCGTCCAGCGCGGCGACACGCTGGCGTCGATCGCCTCCCGTCACGGCGTGGCGGTCACCCAGATCGTCTCGCTGAACGGCCTCCGCGACCGCAATCTCATCCGCGTGGGCCAGCGGCTGCGGGTCCGCTGATCGCACATCGCTGAACACGGTACGGGGGCGGTGTTCGCTCCCGTACTGCGATTCCGGTCAGGATGGCGTTTCCTTACCGGATGAGCGAAGAAGCCGTCCACGAGAAAGAGACGAAGCACGCGCCGGGGGACGACCTCGTCAACCCCATGGCGAACTGTCCCACCCACGAAGGGAGCCCCGAGCTCCCGCCGGATCAGGAGCGGGTGATCGGCCAGGCGCTCTCGGCGCTGTCCGACGCGGAGATCCCCTTCATCGTCGCCGGCGCATTCGCAAGCCACGCCTACTCCGGCATGTGGCGCGAAACCAAGGACCTGGACCTGTTCCTGCCGCCCCACGCGGTCTCTCCCGCGATGCGGGCGCTGGAGCGGGCCGGCTTCGAGACCGAGGTCCGGCACCGCTGGTGGCTCGCCAAGGCGTGGCGGGACGACCATCTGGTGGATCTCGTCTTCGGCATCGGAAACCGCGAGATCCAGGTCGACGACGGGTGGATCGAGCGCGGCCTGTCGGTGGAGATCTGCGGCGCCCCGGCCCGGCTGATCTCGCTCGAGGACCTGATCGTCTCCAAGGTCTTCATCGCCTTCAGAGACCGGTTCGACGGGGCCGACGTGGTGCACCTGATCCGGTGCATGGCGGGCCGGGTCGACTGGGACCAGGTGCTCGAGGTGCTCGGGGACCGGCACCGGGGGCTCCTCCTGTGGCACCTGTTCCTGTTCGACTACGTGTACCCGGGCCACGCCGACCAGCTTCCGCACGACCTGATCCGGCGGCTCTTCGAGGAGCGCGCGGAACAGTGGCGGAGCGGCGCCGAAGCGGACGAGCCGTTCCGCGGAACTCTGCTGGACCATCGCGCGTTCGCGGTGGACGTGAAGGACTGGGGCTACCCCGACCCGCGGCGCTCGCCGGATCGCGTCGAGGAGGTGGTGCCGGAATGAGGATCGCGGCGATCGCGGACATCCACTGCCGGGCCGAATCCGGCGGGACGATACGGCCCCTGCTGGAGGCGGCCGAGCGCGCCGCCGACGTGCTGCTCCTGGCCGGCGACCTGACCGACACCGGGCTGGTGGAGGAGG
>CAZUIY010000011.1:0-1614 GCA_964619975.1 uncultured Gemmatimonadales bacterium | reverse complement strand
GGTCTCCAGCGATCGGCCGGCAGGGGCGCCGGCCGCTGATATGGAGCGACCCCTTCAAGTTCCCACCGAGGGTGGGTCCGCGAGGGTGGGGTCTGGCGCAGCGTGAGTCCATCGAGCCAGTCGCCGGAGAGGACGGGGGAGCCGGGGGATTCGACGACGGGTCACGCTGATATCCGCGGGTTGCGCCTGGGCGCAGAGCCGCATGACAGTGCTCCGTCGAGAGGGACCGGCGTCTACGAGCGCGAGTCTGGCCGCCGAAGCGGCCGGTCGCATAGCGGCATCGCGGATCCTCCGAGCCACCGCGGCTCGGCCCGCCCCCTCCGGCGACTGGCTCGGTGAGAGTCCTGCTCATCAGTGTTGGGTCGGCAAGCCGTCCTGTGGCCGCAGGTGGAGGATGGCCCAGACGAAGCCGGCGAGCTCACGGGCGACGGCGGTGGTGGCGGTCGGCGTGCTCTTGCCGTGGTGGACCAGGTGCCACCAGCGTCTCGACAGCCGATGCATGGCCTTGTCGGCGAGGTGGACGACTTCGGCCGGCTGCCCTCGCCGGCGCCGCAGCAGGGCCTGGCTCACTGCCGGTCGGTGGCGGCTGTGCCAGGCTGCCTCGACGAGCAGGCGGCGGGCGTGAGCGTTGCCCGTCTTGGTGATGCCTCCGCGCCGCTGCGTGGCGCCGCTGGAGTGCTCCGACGGCACCAGCCCGACGTAGGCCATCAGTTGCCGCGGGTGGGCGAAGCGACGGATGTCGAAGAGCTCGGCCACCAGGCCCAGCGCGGTCACCGTGTCGACTCCCCGCAGGCAGCGCAGCCAGCCGACCGGCTCAGCGTAGGGGGCCGTAGCGGCCACCTCGGCAAGCTGGGCGTCGAGCCGACGGACACGATCGGTCGCCGTGTCGACCGCGGTCAGGTAGTCGGTGAAGACCATCTCGTCGGCGCAGTGCTCGAAGCGCTGGCTCAGGAGCCACTCGCGATGTCTCAAGGTCCAGGTGCGCCCGGCGCGGTACACCCGCCCGCGGCGCAACAGCATCTTGCCCAGCCGCTGACGGGCTCGGGTCAGGTCCTCCGCCGCGTCCTGCCGGCACCGGCACAGGTCCCTCACCGCCTCCTCGGCGGGGGTCGGCTCGGCGACCTCGGTCAGCATGCCGGCACGCAGCAGCTGCGCCAGCTTCTTGGCATCTCGCCGATCGGTCTTGATCCGCTGCCCGGGCTGGACCGGGATCAGCGACGGCGCCACCACCCGGCAGTCGAGTCCCACCGCCCTGAGCTGCCGCGACAGCGCGTAGCCGGTGGGACCGGCCTCGTACACCGCCACCACACGCCCTCCCTCGGCAAGCGCCACGAGCCTCTTCGCCAGCCGCTTGACCTCGGCCGTCCCCTGCCGAAACTCCACCAGCCCGCCCCCACTCAGCACCGCGACCACGGTCTCCTTCTTGTGCACGTCCAGGCCAACGAAAGTGGTAGCTTTCTCCACGACCGGTTCCTCCTTCGTCTGCGGCTCTGCCGAGCCCGTCAAGGACCTCGGTAACCCGCGCAGAGCCGGCCACGCGCCGGCACCGTCGGGATCGATTCCTCGATCAACGACCTTACGATCGAGGAACCGGTCGCTCCATACTGTCTACGC
>CAZUIY010000010.1:0-7622 GCA_964619975.1 uncultured Gemmatimonadales bacterium | reverse complement strand
GGCGGGTGGCTGGGCAAGGGATTCCTGGAGGGAACGCAGAAGCGGCTGGCGTTTCTGCCGGAGCGGCACACGGATTTCATCTTCTCCGTGCTCGGCGAGGAGCTCGGGTTCCTCGGCGTCACGGTGGCGTTCGTCCTGTTCGGCCTCCTCCTGATGGAGGGGGTCCGCGTGGCGGAGCGCAATCCGGACGCCTTCGGCAGCACGATCGCGTTCGGCCTCGTGGCCCTGCTGGCGGGACACGTGGCGATCAATACCGCGATGACGGTGGGCCTCATGCCCATCACCGGTCTGCCGCTGCCCTTCCTGTCGAAGGGCGGCTCGTTCCTGGTGGTATGCTTCGTCACGATCGCGCTGTGGCGCGTGGTGTGGGCGGAGCGGTCACCGGCGCGGCGAAGAAGCTGACACGAATCGAATCGAACCATGGTGGGCGCGCTCTGCGGCGCGTCCGGAACGGGAGGGTGTGACGTGGCGCGCAGTCTGAACAAGGTCCAGCTCATCGGAAACCTCGGGGCCGATCCCGAGCTCCGCCACACGGCGAGCGGCGTGCCGGTGGTGTCGTTCTCCCTGGCGACCAACTGGTCGCGGACGAACGAGTCGGGGACCACCGAGGAGAACACGGAGTGGCACAACATCGTGGCCTGGCGGCGGCTGGCGGAGATCTGCCAGCAGTACCTCTCCAAGGGGAGCAAGGTGTACCTGGAGGGCCGCATCCAGACCCGCTCGTGGGACGACACCAAGAACCCGGGGCAGAAGCGGTACATGACGGAGATCGTGGTGAACCAGATGATCATGCTCGATCCCCCGGGCGCCTCTCGAGGCGGCCCGCCGCGGAGCGCCGAGGCGCCGCAGGGGGAGCGGTCCGACAGCGAGGAGTTCGGCGGATACCCCGACTCCGACGATTTCGACGACGACCTGCCGTTCTGACGGAGGGCTGACGCATGGATCCGAACCCGACCGCGCCGCGCGACACCTGGGGCTCGAAGCTCGCGTTCATCCTCGCCGCCGCGGGGAGCGCGGTCGGGCTGGGGAACATCTGGGGGTTTCCCACCATGGCCGGCCAGAACGGAGGGGCCGCCTTCCTCCTCCTGTACCTCGTGTGCGTGGCCTTCATCGGCGCGCCCGTGATGCTGGCCGAGCTGGTCGTGGGGCGGCGCACCCAGCGGAACCCCGTCGGCGCGTTCAAGGCGCTGGCGCCGCGGACGGCCTGGGTGGTGGTGGGGACGCTCGGGGTGCTGACCGGGATCGTGATCCTGAGCTTCTACTCCGTCATCGCCGGGTGGACATTCGCGTACGTGCTGAAGACCGTCACCGGCGCCTTCGGGGCGGGGGCGGACACCGTCGCGATCTTCGAGGACGTGGCGGGGAGTCCCGGCCCGGCCATCGGATGGCACCTGGTCTTCATGGCGATCACCGTCTACGTGGTCGTGGGGGGCATCCGGGACGGAATCGAGCGGTGGACCAAGGTCCTGATGCCGCTGCTGGTGGTGCTGATGGTGCTCCTGGTCGCCCGGGCCGTCACGCTCTCCGGCGCCGGGGCCGGGCTCGAGTTCTATCTGAAGCCCGACTTCAGCCGGGTCGACGGCGGGGTGGTCCTGGCCGCGATCGGGCAGGCGTTCTTCAGCCTGAGCCTCGGCATGGGTGCCATGATCACCTACGGCTCGTACGTCTCGAAGAAGGACGACCTGGTGTCGTCGGCGGGCTGGGTCACGCTGTTCGACACCGCCGTGGCGATCATGGCCGGCCTCATCATCTTCCCGACCCTGTTCCACGCCGGTCTGTCTCCCGGCGATGGCGGCCCCGGCATGGTGTTCGTGGTTCTCACGTCGCTCCTCGGGACGATCCCGCCGGAGCCCTATGGCGGAATCGTGTTCGGCGGCGCGTTCTTCCTGCTGCTGGGGATCGCCGCGCTCACCTCCAGCGTGTCCCTGCTGGAGGTCGCCACCTCGTGGATGGTGGACGAGCGGGGGGCCTCGCGGCGGAAGGCGGCGATCACGATCGGCGTGGTGGCCTTCCTGCTCGGCCTGCCGAGCGCGCTGGCCAGCGGGGGAGTCTCGTGGCTGTCGCAGGTGCCGGGGGTGGGGATGGACTTCCTGAGCCTCCTGTTCACCGTGTTCGGCCAGTACTCCCTGGTCGTCGGCGCGCTCCTGATCAGCATCTTCGTGGGGTGGGTCTGGGGAATCGAGGCGGCCGGGGACGAGGTGCGGGTGAACGACGGGCGCTTCCCGCTGGGCGGGCTGTGGGGCTTCCTGATCCGGTTCGTCTGCCCGATCGCCATCGTCGCCATCCTGATCCACCTGCTGCAGGGGCTGTTCGGCTCGTGACGCGCCTGGCGGTCTGGGGCCTCGTGGCCCTCGTCACGGTGGCGCCGGCCCGCGCCCAGGAGCCGGACCTGTTTCCGGGACCCGATCTTCGCGCCGTGGCCGAGCCGGCCTTCCTGCTGTCTCTCCCGTGGCTGGAGCCCCCGGGCACGGACCTCGACGAGGCGCGAGTGCTGGGCGCCGAGCGGGAAGGCGTCACGAGCGATCGCAGCCTGACGACCTGGGACAGGGTGTTCCTGCCCCTCGTCGTGGGCGGGCGCCGGCTGGTGCCCGGCGACGCCGTTCAGTTCTACCGTGTCGGTCACGCGGCGGAGGATCCGGAGACCCGCGAGCGGCTGGGCAGGGTGGCGGTGCCGAGCGCCGTCGCGGTCGTGGACAGCCTGGCCGGCGACGTCTCCCGGGCGCTCGTCACCGACGCCTTCGCGCCGGTCCTGGTCGGGGACCTGGCCCGGACCGTGACCGAGGCCGACTCCACGTGGGCGCCCGCCCCGGACCCCCGGCCGATCGGCGCCGAGGGACTGGTCGTCGCGTTCCAGGTCGAGAAGGCGACCGTGCCTCCCCTGGACCGGCTGTTCGTCCGCCGCACGGCCGGGCCGCCCCCCGCGCCGGGCGACCGGCTCCTGCTCTACCGCCCGGGCCCCATTCGCGAGGGCCGGCGGCTCCCCGATCTGGTGATGGGGTGGGCCCTGGTGGTGCGAACCCAGGGGGACGTGGCGCTGGCGGTCCTCATCGAGGCGGACCGGTCCGACCTCTCCGTGGGGGATCTGTTCCGGGAGGTCTCTCCGGACCCGGAGGATTAGCTCCTCGCGGCACGGGTAGGTGGGCGACAACGGCGGAACCCTCTCCACGAGGAGCCGCCGGCTTCGTGATTCCGACACATCTGTGGTTTGCCCGGCGCGTCGGTCTGCTGGGATTCCGAGACGGCTTTCTGACTCCTCGTAGAGAGGGTCCCGCCGCTGTCGCCCCTCACGGTGCAGCGAGGATCGATGGGCGGCTCCAGGAACGGCGCCCGGCGTGTACCCGCCGGGCGGCCGAGCGGGTCGCCGGCGGGGAACCAACAGCGCCACTGGAGCGCGTGAGGATCACAAGCGCCCCCCGTGTCCGCGCCCCCAGCCAGACCCCCTGGAGCCCCCAAACACAGGAACCTTGTATGCCACACGGGCGTATACTATCCTCTGATGATGACCCCACTCCCCCGCCTGGCCTTCGTTCTCGGGGTCCTTCTCGCCGTGCCCGTCGCCGGGGCCGCGCAGACGCCGGCGGACGACGAGCCTCTGGGACCCACGCGTGAGGCTCTGATGTCGACGGCCCTGCGGATGTCGGCGCCTCCAGCGCCCTCGGCGGATGTCCTGCTTCGCTACGACTCCTTCGCCAATGACTTCCGATCCCACTTCGGACAGTCGGTGGAGTCTCCGGACGACTTCATGAACGGCATGCACCAGACGCTGCTGCTGCGCTTTGGCGACACGCCGGTCTACCAGTGGGTCCAGCGGGGGCTGGTTCTGTACGCCCGCATGAAGGCGTTGACGGAGATGGAGCGGAACGGCTTCGAGATGGAGGTCGAGATGGACGACGTGGCCGAGGGGAAGCTGGGCGTTCGCGTGAACCGCTCGCTGGAGTAGCCGACCGTGGAGCCCCGCTCGACCGGCCGCGCCCCGAGGGCGCGGCTTTTTGTTGCCCTCGCCGGGCTGTCCGTCGGGCTCGCCCCGGCGTGCGGGTCGGCCGGCGGCGCTGGACGGACCGAGCCGGCCTCCCCGGCGCCACCGGTGGCGACCCCCTCGCCCGGGGTCGAGCCCACGGTCCGGGTCGGCGTCGCCTGGGGTGGGGACGCGGTGGAGATCCGCTCCGGAGGCCGGTGGTGGATCCACGAGACCGGGTCCAGCCGGCCGATCGCGGTAGTCGGCCCGGGGGAGGCCTGGCGGGTGGTTCGCCTGCCGTTCGAGACGGCGCTCCGCGTGGAGCGGCCGGACGGCCACCTCTCCGAGGCGCACGCCGTTCCGCTCGCCGCCGCCCCGCTGGAGCCGTCGGGGCTGACCGTCGAGGGGGTGGCGTATCCCGGATCGTTCGAGCTCCTGCTGGGGCCCGACGGCGGCGTGACGGCGGTCAACGTGGTGCCGATGGAGGCGTACCTGGAGGGAGTCGTGGCCCGCGAGCTGGGCCGGCCGGGGGCGGCGGCGGCCGCCGCGCTCCGGGCCCAGGCGGTGGCCGCCCGCACCTACGCCCTGAAGCGGATGGGGAGCCGGGCCGCCCTCGGCTTCGACGTCTACGGCAGCGTGGAGGACCAGGCCTACGCGGGGCGCCCCGAGGCCGGCGACTCCCTCGCCGTCCGCGCCGTCGCCGCCACTCGCGGCGAGGCGCTCCTGTGGCGGGGGGCTCTGATCGACGCCTTCTACCACTCGACGTGCGGCGGCCACACGACCCGCGTGGAGGAAGCGTTCGACCGCCCCTCGGCGCCGTTCCTGACGTCGGTCTCCGACGCCCGGCCGGACGGGGAAGGGTACTGGTGCCAGGTCTCCCGGTACTTCCGCTGGACGGCCGCGTACGAGCGGGCCGAGCTGGTCGAGATGGTCGAGCGGAACCTGCCGCGGCTGGTTCCGGTGCCCGCGCAGGGGCCGGGGGAGCTGCGGGATATGGAGCTCCTGGCGGCGACGCCCGAGGGACGGGCCCAGACCCTGAGGGTGGTGACGACGACCGGCCGCTTCACGATCGGCCGGGACGACATCCGGCGGCTCTTCGCCGACCCCGAGGGGCGCATCCTCCGGAGCACGATGTTCCTGTTCCGGCCCGAGCGCGAGCGCGACCGGCTGGTGCGCCTGACCCTGGTGGGGGGCGGCTGGGGGCACGGAGTGGGCATGTGCCAGGTCGGCGCCATGGAGCGGGCGCGCGCGGGGCAGGACCACCGCACCATTCTGGCGGCCTACTACACCGGTGCGGAGGTCACGCGCGTGTACTGACGCGCGCGGTGTTTTCTCGACGCCTCCGGCCCCGCGGCGTTATCTTCAGCCTTCGCCGCAGGTCCACTTCCCGGAGAATATCGATGCCCGGACGACGACAGACGCGCCAGGTCATGGTCGGCCACGTGCCGGTGGGCGGAGACGCCCCCGTCACCGTGCAGTCGATGGCGACCACCAAGACCCACGACGTCTACGCGACGCTGAACCAGATCCGGAATCTGGAGGTCGCGGGCTGCGACATCGTGCGGGTGACCGTTCCGGACGAGGCCAGCGCGGAGGCCCTGCCCGAGATCAAGGCGGGGATCTCGATCCCGCTGGTGGCCGACATCCACTTCAACTACCGCGTCGCGCTCCTGGCCCTGGACGCGGGCGTCGACAAGCTGCGGATCAATCCCGGCAACATCGGCGGCGAGAAGCGGGTGCAGGCGGTAGTGGAGAAGGCGGCCGAGCGGCGGGTGCCGATCCGGATCGGGGTGAACTCGGGCTCGCTCGAGGCCGACATCCTGGAGCGGCACGGCGAGCCGACCGCGGCGGGCATGGTCGAGTCGGCGCTCCGCCACTGCGAGATCCTGGAGCGCATGGACTTCCAGGACATCATCGTGTCGCTCAAGTCCTCCCACGTGCCGAAGATGATCGAGGCGTACCGCCGCTTCGCCGACGAGCGGGACTATCCGCTCCACCTCGGCGTGACCGAGGCGGGGCCGGTGGAGGCGGGCACCGTCAAGTCCGCGGCCGGGATCGGCACGCTCCTGATGGAGGGGATCGGGGACACGATCCGGATCTCGCTGGCGGACGACCCGGTGATCGAGACCCGGATCGCCAAGAAGCTGCTGCAGGTCCTCGAGCTCCGGCCGAGCGGCGTGAACGTCATCGCCTGCCCTTCCTGCGGCCGGGCCGAGGTCGACGTGCACAAGCTGGCCGCCGAGGTGGAGCGGCGGACCGCCCACCTCGACAAGAACGTCACGATCGCGGTCATGGGGTGCGCGGTGAACGGCCCCGGGGAGAGCCGCGAGGCCGACATCGGGATCGCCGGCGGGGTCCGGAAGGGCCTCCTCTACCTGAAGGGCGAGAAGGAGCACCTGATCCCCGAAGAGGAGCTGGTGGACGCGCTCGTTCAGAAGGTGGAGCGGGAGCTGTAGTGTGACCGGGCCCGGCCGCGCCGAAGGCCCGGTTCGCGTCGGGCTGCTGGGCGCCGGGGCGGTGGCCCAGGTGGCCCACCTGCCCGCCTACCGGCGGCTCCGCGACATCCATCTGACCGCCATCTGCGACAGCGACCCTCCCAAGCTCCGCGCCTTGAACGAGCGGCTCCAGCTGGAGCACGCGGTCTCCTCCATCGACGAGCTCCTGGCGATCGACGAAGTCGACGCCGTGGACGTGTGCCTGCCCACGGCGCTCCACCACCAGACCGTCCTGCGCTGTCTGGAGGCGGGGAAGCACGTCTTGTGCGAGAAGCCGCTGGCGATGACGGACGACGAGGTGGCCGAGATCATCGAGGCCCGGGACCGGGCGGGGAAGGTCGTGCTTGTGGGCATGAACCACCGCTACCGGGAGGATTCGATCCGGCTGAAGGGGTTCACCGAGGAGGGCGCCCTGGGAGAGCCGTTCTACGTCCGGGCGAGCTGGCACCGCCGGCGGGACGACGTCCGGGCGGACGCGTGGCAGTATCGCGGCGACCGGACGGGCGGCGGCGTGATGATGGATCTGGGCATCCACCTGCTGGACCTCGCGCTCTGGCTCTGCGACTACCCCGAGCCGGAGCAGGTCGGGGCCTCGTTCTGGCGTCACCGCCCCGGGATCGAGGTGGAGGACACGGTCGTGGCGAGCGTGCGCTGCGAGGGCGGCCTTCGGATCGTCCTCGACTCGTCGTGGCAGCCTCTGGTGCCGGAGGACGAGGAGTACCGCCTCGATCTGTTCGCCTCGGAGGGATCCGGGCGGATCCGCTCGAGCCGAAGCCAGCCGTTCCGCGTGTTCCGCCGCATGCACGGCAGCCTGGTCGACGTGACGCCCGACACCGGCCGGCGCGAGGGCAACTCCTACATCCAGTCCTACGAACGGGAGATCGCGTACTTCGCCGAGGTCGTGAGCGGCCGGGAGGAGGCGCCCCCGCTGGAGGAGCAGCGCGCGCTGGTACGGACGCTCGAGGCGATCCGGCAGGCGGCGGATTCCGGCCGGGACGTCCCGATCCCCGCCGGATGACCGCGCGGACCCGGGGGCCGATCCGGCCCTGGTGGTGGGCCGCCCCGCTGGGCGGCCTCGCATTCGCCCTGGCCTACCCGCCGCTCGACCTCCTGCCGCTGGCGTTCCTCGGCCCGTGGGGCCTGCTGGCGTTTCTCGACCGTGAGGTCGAAGA
>CAZUIY010000009.1:0-3038 GCA_964619975.1 uncultured Gemmatimonadales bacterium | reverse complement strand
CTTGCGCCTTAGCAGAGACCTGTGTTTTTGTTAAACAGTCGGTTGAGCCTCTATGTTGCAACCGCTTCATGCTCATAGCCGCGTGGACCAATCACATTACAACGGCACCTCTTCTCCCGAAGTTACGAGGCTATTTTGCCGAGTTCCTTAACGAGGGTTATCTCGCGCACCTTGGTATTCTCTACCTGCCTACCTGTGTCGGTTTGCGGTACAGGCGCCGCTTTGCTGGCTAGAAGATTTTCTCGGCAGTGTGGCATCAATTCGTTCGTCCCCGTAGGGACTCCCCATCAGTCCTCGGATTTAGCCGGGCGGATTTTCCTATCCCAGCCATCCTACAACCTTAGACCAGCACTTCCAATCGCTGGCGAACCTAGCCTCCTGCGTCCCTCCATCGCTCATAACGCTCACGGCGGTACAGGAATATCAACCTGTTGTCCATCACCTACGTCTTTCGACCTCGGCTTAGGCCCTGACTAACCCTGGGCGGACGAACCTGCCCCAGGAAACCTTAGGCTTTCGGTGCATTGGATTCTCACCAATGTTTTCGCTACTTATGCCGACATTCTCACTTGTGATACCTCCACGCCTGCTTACGCTAACGCTTCGACGGCTTACACAACGCTCCCCTACCGATTGAAACAAATCAATCCCACATCTTCGGCGCACGGCTTGAGCCCCGGATATTTTCGGCGCAGAATCGCTTGACCAGTGAGCTATTACGCACTCTTTCAAGGGTGGCTGCTTCTAAGCCAACCTCCTGGTTGTCACAGCAACTCCACATCCTTTCCCACTTAGCACACGCTTAGGGGCCTTAACCGGTGGTCTGGGCTGTTTCCCTCTCGACCATGAAGCTTATCCCCCACGGTCTCACTGCCACGCTCTGACTTCCCGGCATTCGGAGTTTGGCTGACGTCAGTAACCTTGTAGGGCCCATCTGCCATCCAGTAGCTCTACCTCCGGGAAGAAACACGTGACGCTGCACCTAAATGCATTTCGGGGAGAACCAGCTATCACGGAGTTTGATTGGCCTTTCACCCCTACCCACAGCTCATCCCCTCCATTTTCAACTGAAGTGGGTTCGGTCCTCCACGCGTTCTTACACGCGCTTCAACCTGGCCATGGGTAGATCACTCCGCTTCGGGTCTAGACCGTGCCACTGAATCGCCCTATTCAGACTCGCTTTCGCTACGGCTTCCCCACACGGGTTAACCTCGCGACACAGCACTAACTCGCAGGCTCATTCTTCAAAAGGCACGCCGTCACCCCAGAAGGGCTCCGACGGATTGTAGGCACATGGTTTCAGGTACTATTTCACTCCCCTCCCGGGGTGCTTTTCACCATTCCCTCACGGTACTGATCCGCTATCGGTCAACAGGTAGTATTCAGGCTTGCCAGGTGGTCCTGGCGGATTCACACGGGATTTCTCGGGCCCCGTGCTACTCGGGCACACTCACTAAGCGGCGGAACGCATTACAGCTACGGGACTCTCACCCTCTACGGTCAGGCATCCAAACCTGTTCGCCTATACGCCCGCACCTCACCACCCCGGATCGGCAGACCCGGGACGTGAAGGCCCACAACCCCGAACACGCAACCCCTGCCGGGTATCACACGTGCACGGTTTAGCCCCATCCGCGTTCGCTCGCCACTACTGACGGAATCACTTTTGTTTTCTCTTCCTGCAGGTACTGAGATGTTTCACTTCCCTGCGTTCCCCCCGACCGGCCTATGTGTTCAACCGGCGGTCACACGCTCACAGGCGTGCGGGGTTTCCCCATTCGGACATCCTGGGCTCAACGTCCGGTTATCGACTCCCCCAGGCTTATCGCAGATTCCCACGTCCTTCATCGGCTCCTGTTGCCAAGGCATCCACCATGCGCCCTGAAAAACTTAGCCACACAACGGCCAAGCCCTCGATGAGCAAAAAGCCCGCACCACGACACCGCACCCCCCCGAGGGAGGATCCGGCACCACCGTGCGGGCATCAAAGATGACTACATTCTCGGCGCCACCACACCACGCCAGGGGGCGTGATCATGGCGGCAATAAAAATAAGATGCTCGCGTCCACTATGCAGTTCCCAAACAACAACCCGCACCACACCACCACGCCACCCCGCAGGGGCGACGCTTCAGCGCGGCCGGAACCAGGACCGGGGCCATCACGACCCCACCCGGAACAACCACCGGCACCACGGAGCAACAGCTCCACGCACCGGCGGCCGGTCCTGTTGTCCCAGGACCCAACAGTGTGCCAACACCCCCACGCCCATCCGGACCCGGCGACCCCCCGTTCCCCACACTCCGGCGCGACACCCCGGTGCGAACACCGGGACGCCCATTCCAGAGGCGGTACTACGGGAACCACCGGCCGGTACGACCAGGGGCACCATTCATTGATGTTCCACCCTTGAGCAGCCCGCCGGCCCACACGCGGGACCGAAACGGACAACCAATGGACCACCCCAGTCCCCCGGAACCAGGTCCGGGGAGGTGATGGCCATTCGCTCCTTAGAAAGGAGGTGATCCAGCCGCACCTTCCGGTACGGCTACCTTGTTACGACTTAGTCCCAATCGCCAGTCCCACCTTCGACGGCTCCCCCCACAAGGAGAGGCACAGGTGTACTCACCGGCAACACATGCGTCACCAGACCAACTAATCGACGTTCCACTAGTGAGCGCCGATGCACCAGGACAGACGCCTGATCAACACCGACATGGACACCCCGAACCCATCCCCAAGGACGAACCCGACGCGCCAACTGCTCCTTAGAAAGGAGGTGATCCAGCCGCACCTTCCGGTACGGCTACCTTGTTACGACTTCGTCCCAATCGCCAGCCCCACCTTCGACGGCTCCCTCCACAAGGGTTGGGCCACCGGCTTCGGGTGTTGCCGACTTTCGTGACGTGACGGGCGGTGTGTACAAGGCCCGGGAACGTATTCACCGCAGCGTTGCTGATCTGCGATTACTAGCGACTCCGACTTCATGGGGTCGAGTTGCAGACCCCAATCCGAACTGAGACCGGCTTTTTGGGATT
>CAZUIY010000008.1:0-1084 GCA_964619975.1 uncultured Gemmatimonadales bacterium | reverse complement strand
CAGCGGCTGTGCGTGAAGGAGTCGTTCGGCGAAGCGGTGACCTCCTTGCGAACCATTCTGGGCGTGGCCCCCAGCGAACGGGCGGCGGAGCAGATGAATCAGCGGATGTCTGAACACGCCGAGGGATTCCGCAGCCAACAGTCCCCACCGCCCGGCACGGAAGAGGGTGAAATTCTGGTGGCCACCGCCGACGGCAAGGGCGTGCCCATGCGGCGCCCCTTGCAGGAGCGTGTTCGCGGTTCCCACCCGCGCCGCGGCAAAGGGGAAAAAGCCAACAAGAAGCAAATGGCTTACGTGGGCGCGGTCTACAGCATTGACCGCTTTCGTCGCACGGCCGACGACGTGGTGGACGAGGTCTGTCGTCAACGGCGTGCGACCGAGCGTCCCCAGCCGCAACATAAACAAGTGTGGGCCGAGATGACGCGGACCGTCGCAGGAGAAGGCGGCACCGGCCGGGAGCGGACTTTCGCCGAGATGGCGCTCGCCTGCCGCCAGCGCGATCCCAAGCACCGCAAGAAGCTGGTCTGCTTGATGGACGGCGAGAGGGCACTGTGGGAGGCGGCCCGCGAGTGGTTGCCGCATGCCGTGGGAGTGCTGGACTTGTTCCACGTGTTGGAGCGTTTGTGGCAAGCGGCGTACTGCTTCCACGCTGAACGGAGCTCCGCGGCCGAAGCGTTCGTGGCGTACCGCCTGCGCATGCTCTTGGAGGGCAAGGTGGGTTACGTGATCGGCGGCTTGAAGCGGCTGCGCGACACGCATGATCTCCGGGGACAGAAACGGAAAACGCTGACTGCGGCGATTCACTACTACGAAAACAATCGCGACCACATGAAATACGATGAATACCTGGCCGCCGGTTATCCAATCGGCAGTGGCGTCGCGGAAGGGGCCTGCCGCCACTTGGTGAAGGACCGCCTCGAAGGCACCGGCATGCGCTGGACCGTCAACGGCGCCCAAGCCATGCTGCAACTGCGGGCAATCCACCTCAACAGCTGCTGGGACGACTTCGTAAACTATCGCATCAAAACTGAGCAAACTCGGCTATACCGGCACTCTGCGGCATAGAGAAATGCGAGTTACACCC
>CAZUIY010000007.1:0-1408 GCA_964619975.1 uncultured Gemmatimonadales bacterium | reverse complement strand
CACGTGCGTCCGAAGCTCACGTGCCCCGCGTGCGAGCGCATCGTGCAGATGGAAGCGCCATCTCGTCCGATCGCGCGCGGGCTTGCCGGCGCGGGGCTGCTCGCCCACGTGCTCGTTTCCAAATACGCTGATCATCTGCCGCTGTATCGCCAAACGCAGATTTACGCGCGTGAAGGCGTGGAGATCGAGCGCTCGACGATGGCCGAGTGGGTTGCCGGCTGCTTCCGCCTGCTTGATCCGCTGGTCGAGGCGCTGGCACGCTACGTCATGTCCAATGGCAAGCTCCACGCGGATGACACGCCGGTGCCGGTGCTCGACCCCGGGCGCGGGCGCACCAAGACCGGCAGGCTGTGGACCTATGTGCGCGATGACCGACCCGCCGGTAGCGGCGAGGCCGCGGCCGTGCTGTTTCGCTACGCGCCTGATCGCAGCGGCGAGCGCCCGCGAGAGCACCTGGCTTCGTTCAGTGGCGTGCTGCAGGCCGATGCCTACGCCGGGTTCGGACACCTCTACAAGGACGGCCGTATCCGCGAGGCCGCGTGCTGGGCGCACGCGCGGCGCGGCTTCTACGATCTGCATCAGGCGAGCCAGTCGCCGGTGGCGTTCGAGGCGCTCGAGCGTATCCGCGCGGTCTACGACGTCGAAGCGCGCATTCGCGGCAAGCCGCCCGACGAGCGCAGGGCCATGCGACAGGAGGTGAGTGCGCCGCTACTCGAGTCATTGCGCGAGTGGCTACGCTACACGCTCACCCGCGTGTCGAAGAAATCGCAGCTGGCGCAGGCGATCGGCTACGTGCTCACGCGCTGGACGGCGCTCACCCGCTACGTCGAGGACGGGCGCATCGAGATCGACAACAACGCCGCCGAGCGCGCACTGCGTGCGATCGCCCTTGGACGCAAGAATTACCTCTTCTGCGGTTCCGACGCCGGGGGCGAGCGTGCAGCTGCGATCTACAGTTTGATCGGCACAGCTAAACTCAACGGCATGGGTCCCGAGGCGTACCTGCGCCATGTCATCGAGCACATCGGCGATCACCCGATCAACCAGGTGGAGGAACTGCTGCCGTGGAACGTCGCAAGCCTTCAGGAACCGGAACTGCGCCAAGCAGCATAGCGGCGCAAAGCCCCTCTAGCCTGGCAAACATCGCTGCCTTCATCGACGAGGGCGGACAGATCACCATCGGCGCGTTGCGTCCTATCAAATGCGCCGCCATTGCAAACGACCATCACGACTGCCGTGCCATGCTACAGCGCAAGCCCACCGAAACGCTGCAGCAGTTGCTCGAGCGCCTGGACGCCGCGATCGATCGCGCACGGACCACAGGAGAATTAACCGACGAGATCAACGCGCGGCCGCGAAAAGCGCTACGCTGATCGGCAGGTCAAGAGGTGGCTGACCGGACGCTTAC
>CAZUIY010000006.1:0-4269 GCA_964619975.1 uncultured Gemmatimonadales bacterium | reverse complement strand
GGGGGTGGAGTCGTCGTGGACCGCCGTCGGCGCGGTGCTGGTGGCCTCGTTCTCCTGGGCCATCGCGACGGTCTACTCCCGCCGCGCGCTCCGCGAGGCGGACCCGTTCGGCGCCAGCGCCGTGGAGACGCTGTTGGCGGGGCCGATCATGCTGGCGATCCACGTCCTGTTGGAGCGCGGCCAACCGGTCGAGTGGGGCGGCCAGGCGTGGCTCTCGGTCGGCTACCTGGCCGGGATGGGCTCGGTCGTGGCCTTCACCGCCTTCGTCTTCCTGACCGCGAACATGTCCAGCACCAAGGTGGGGACGTACGCGTACGTGAACCCCGTGGTGGCTGTGCTCCTGGGATGGTGGGTGCTGGGCGAGGCGGTGACGTGGCGGCTGGCGCTCGGCGGCGGGACGATCCTGGCGGGGCTGCTCCTGGTGTACGCGGCGCGGGTCAGGCATCGGCCGGAAGATCGGCCGCCGGCCGAGGTGGTGGGGGGCGCGGGACGGGAGGGATAGGGTTCCGGATCAAACATTCCGGGCGATAGGGGGCTTTAACGAGTGCAGTCCTCTCTCGGGTCGGAGGTCTATGGGTCCAACCGCATTCCCTGCGGGCAGCCGTTTTGCCGTCCTCCTCACGCTGGCCGTTCTCGCGGCCGCCGTGCTCGGCCTGGCCTGCTCGACCGGCCCCACATCCGTGGGAATCCCGAGCTCCGACGCCAACCTGACGGTGCGGGCGACATCCGAGTTCGGAGAGATGGCGGTGACGGGATTCCTCCAGGTCCAGGCGCCTGGCGTGGAGGTGGACACGGCATTCGAGATCGACCTGGACGAGGATGGCCGTCCCGACGCCGTCGGCCGGGTCGGATGGGAGGTCGCGGTCCCGTACGAGTTCGCCGGCCCCGGCTTTCACGTCCTCTCCACCACCCTCGACGGCCCGGACGGGCGGCGCTCGGTGCGGGACACGGTGGTGGTGAGCGATCCGTCGGCACTGCGGCTCGTCTCGCTGCACGACCTGCCGTCGTCGCCGTCCAACATCGAGTTCGATCCCGTGCGAGACCGGCTCTACATCGACTATCCCAACGAGGGGCGGGTGCGGGCTCACGACGCGGAGACCCTGGAGGAGGTGTGGTCCGTCGAGGTTCCTGGATTCTCCAGGAACACCGGCATCGCCCTCGATCCCCAGTCCACCACTCTCTACCTGGGCATCGGCGGACTTCGGGCGATCGACCTGGAGCCCCCTCAGCCGACCGCGCGTCTCCTCGTGGACGCCTCATGGTTCAACGTCGTGTCGACGACGCCTCAGGGCGACGTGCTCGCCAGCGTCAGCCACGGAATCATCCGGTACGATCGCGTGGCCGGTGAGGTCGCCGTCGTGCGGGAACCCGACGCCGCTCCCTTATACGGCTTCGCGGTTTCACCGGACGGGCTCGAGGTGGCGGCCCTGACGAAGCATCCGGCCAACGGCGTCTCGTTCCTCGATACCGCGACCCTGTCCTCCCGGCTCGACGTGCCCCTGGAAACGCAACCGGTCGCGGCCGCATGGTCACTCGATGGTGCCCGTCTGTACGTGTTGGCGCAGGGGTGCCGTTTCAACGTTCTGGACACGCAAACCGGGGCGTCGCTGGCCGAACGAGTGTGGACGGGGTCATGCGGTGGCGGATTTCCGTATGATCGTCCGGCTACCCACCTGCCGGGTGGCCGGTGGATCGTTTTCATGACCGGGTTCGGGGCGATCATCGTCGACGGGTCCACGTACTGGCCGCGGTTCCACGTCGGGGATGACCCCGATGGGCTGCCGCTGTGCTGCAGCGTGGCGGTGGACCCCGTCCGCGGGCTCCTGCATTTCGTCGACAGCAGCCGACCGCGTCTCATCACGATGGAGTTCGTTCCGTGAGGCTCCCACTCGCGCTCGCGCTGACCCTGGTCGCCGCATGCTCCGACTCGGGCGAGATTCTCTCCCCCGGCCATCGCGCCACCGGCCCGCCGCCGACCGCCCGGACCACCCTGGCGTTCGACGACGCGCCTCTGGTGGGAGATCTCTTCCTGGATCTCCCCGACGACAGTTCCGGCTGGGAGTACGAGGTCGATCTGGATGGCGACGATCGACCGGAGCACGAGGGGTCGCTCGACCGGCCGATCGCGTTCGCGTACCGCTTCGACGTTCCCGGCGTCCATCGGATCGCGGTCCGGTTCTTCGGCAGCGACACCATTGTGGTCCGGGAGCTGCCGCTGGTGGTGAACGACACTTCGCCGCTCCAGATCCTCAACTCGACGTCACTACCCGAAGGTCCGCATTACGAGGGGCTGGCGATCGACCCCTCGGCCGAGTCGCTGTTCATCGGCGGGTGGGCGGATGGCAGTCTGCGCCACGTCGACGCAGGCACGCTGGAGGTCGTCCGGAGAATCCAGTACGTGCGGCGGCTCCTGGCGGGACTCTCCGTGGCCCCATCGGGCCGATTCCTGTTCAGCGCGGTCCAGGATCTCGGGGGTGGGACCGGGCGACTCGAAATCCCTGGACTCCTTCCGCTCGAGCTCCGATCCAATCCGTATCGCCACACCTATTACACCGTCGCGCTGGACGACGAGCGCGCGCTGAGCAGCGGGATCGATGGCGGCCTGGTCGTGGCTCATCTCCCGGGTGGGAAATTGCTGGCCACGCTGGAAGAGCATGATCGGGGCGGCTACCCCGCCGTATCCCCCGACGGCACCCGCGTCGCCGTGGCCGGGTCGCCCACGGGCCTGTTTCTGGCGTCGTTGCCGGACCTGAAACTCCTTGCCGAGTACGATCTACCGCAATCGTCCACTGCCACTCCGGCGGCGTTCGGCCCCACGGGCGAACGAATCTACCTGCTGAGTCCGGGCCAGCTGCTCGTGGTCGAAGCCGCCACCGGGGAGATCCTTCGCGACATGGTGGTGAGCAGGGGCTGCCCCTGTACCCCCAATCCCGTCACGACGTCCGCCGACGGCCGCTTCGTGATCTTCGGCACCGGGGAGGGCGCCCTCTTCGTCGACACCCGGCTCGACCTTCCGCTCCACCGCCTCCCCATCGACGAGGTGGCCGGTATCAGCGTAGTCGCTTCACCGGTCGAGAACGCGGTGTTCGTGCTTGAGCCATGGGGATCGCTGAGGAAGGTGCGGATACCGTCCGATTAGACGAGGTCCGGTTGATCGCAGTCCTACAGCAACGCCTGCGCCCCCAGCATCAGGGCCGCCGTGGTCCAGTCGATCCAGAGGCAGGCCGGCGGTAGGTACCGCGGGACCGGCGATCCGGCCGGGTCGTGGTCGTGGTGACTCTTGTGCGGGAGATCCACCGCCAGCGGGTGGATGGCCGAGGCGCCGAAGGCGATCCAGCCGGCGGCCGGCAGGCTCAACCAGCGCCAGCCCATGGAGCCGTCCAGGATCGCGAACAGGAGGACGAGCAGGAGCGCCGCGTTCACCAGGAAGTCGCGCCCCAGCCACCGGACCCGCTGCGCCTGCGGCGCCACCTGGATCACGTAGTAGCCGGTCGCGATCGTCATCACGACGAGGCCCCACCAGATCGCCGCGCTCGCCATGTACCAGCCGTAGGGCATGGGATACGCCAGCGCCGCGGCGGCCAGCCAGGCCGCGGTGACGATCAGGAAGACGACGTAGGAGCGCCGGACCAACGCGGCGCCTACCGCCCCCGGAACTCCGGCGCCCGCTTCTCCAGGAACGCCTTGGTCCCCTCCTTCATGTCGTCGGTGCCGCACGCCATGCCGAACAGGGTCGCCTCCATGTAGAGCCCGTCGTCGAGGCCCATGTCGGCGCCGCGGAGGGTGGCCTCGAGCGCGTACTGGACCGCCAGCGGACCCTTGGACAGGATCTGCCCCAGCATCTCGCGGGCGGCGTCCAGGAGCGCGTCGGGCTCGGCGACGGCGTTCACCAGGCCCCAGCGGCTCGCCTCGTCGGCGTCCACCATGCGGCCGGTCAGGACCATCTCCAGCGCGCGGCCGGTGCCGATCAGCCGCGCCAGCCGCTGGGTGCCGCCGTGGCCCGGGATCAGCCCCAGCGTCACCTCGGGGAGCCCGAAGCGCGCCTTCGCGCTCGCCACCCGCAGGTGGCACGCGATCGCCAGCTCGCAGCCGCCACCCAGCGCGTAGCCGTTGACCGCCGCGACCACGGGCTTCGGGCACTGCGCGATCCGGGTGAACGTGGTCTGGCCCTGGAAGGCGAACTCCTTGCCCTCGGTGGCGCCCAGGCCCGAGAGCTCGCCGATGTCGGCGCCGGCCACGAACGCCTTCTCCCCGGCTCCGGTCAGGATC
>CAZUIY010000005.1:0-5354 GCA_964619975.1 uncultured Gemmatimonadales bacterium | reverse complement strand
GGCCTCTGGTACTGGCTGGTCATGGATGCCACCACAGACGGCTTCTATTGGTGGGCACAAGGGATCAAGGAAGAGGGCTTCTGCAAGCCGACCAACCGCGCGGGGCTATTCGCGACGCAGCCCCACCTCCCGGCGTTCTCCCTGTTCGGTGCGTTCTATCCGCTGGGCGGCTGGAACATCAGTTGGACCGAACCCGGGTTCGACATATTCCTCGGAACCATCAGCACGCCGCCGGGTAACTGGGTCGTGACCTTTTTCGGCACCTACCGAAACGCCGGACCCAACAACGGCCTGGTGAAGGTCCGGCTCAACGGCACCGGTCCAGCCGGCAACGTCGAGGTGCTCATTCCACCCTTCGGCCAGGCCGATCTCTCATTCACCGTCCAGGTAAAGGGCGGACCAAATTACCAGCTCGAGACGACCACCATAGGGACGCCGTTCATGGAAGGTGAGGCAGGCATTCTCTCCGTCCAGCGAGCCTAATCCCCTAAACCGCGAGGGTCTGCCCTCTGGGGGTCGGCCTACAGGCCGAAAACAAAACCCCCGGCCTGCGTCAGAGCCGGGGGTCTTGCAAGGCATCCTAAACCGTGTCAGGCTGCCTCTGGGGGTGAAGATGACCATATGCCGCGACTGGCTCCTCGTCAAGAAAATAGGCTCCACGGCCACCGCAGAGCCTTTAAGATGCCGTTCGTGGGGCTGCGAGGTATGCGCCCCCGAGCGACAAAAGCGCCTCATCGCCCAGGCAATCGGCGGCAACCCGAACACCTTCATCACCCTGACCATGCGGCCGACACCCGGAGAGCCGCCCGAAACTCGCGCCAAGAGCCTAGTCGCGGCCTGGCGCGAAATCCGCCGCCGAGCCTCCGAGAAGCACAAGCAGATAGACTGGTGGCACCTCGTCGACTGGATGGAGCACCATAAATGGCGCCACCATCCCGCACGACCCCGCAACAAGCTCGGGATGCAGTACCCCAGGAACGGCACCATACCCTTCCTGGCCGTGTTCGAGCGCCACAAGAGCGGCGAGCCTCACCTCCACATTCTTTGCCGCAGCGAGTGGATACCGCAGCGTTGGCTCAGCGACGAAATGCGGCGCCTCACAGGCTCCTTCATCGTGGACGTGCGGCGCACCTACTCGGCCGAAGATTGCGCCGCCTACTGCGCGAAATATGCCGGCAAAGAGCCCTGGTCGTTCGGCACCTGCAAACGCTACTGGGCATCGCAGGATTACGAGGTCGAGCCCCCCGAGCACAACGAGGAGCGAGCGAACGACGGCGCCACCTTCGAAATCTTCCGAGGTGACGCCCTGGAGTGGTCAACACAGATGGAGCGAAGCGGATGGATGGTGCAATGGCTGGACGACCGATTGACCGCCTTCGACATGCGAAAGCCGCCTCCGGCGGCTGCTTCCCCTCCTCCTCCGAACCGCCCGCCTCCTGCGGAGGCGTGCGGCGCCCAGCCATGCCAGGCGTCCGACCGCTCCGCTTCACCTTTGGGGTGATCCCTCCCCCGCCCCTACGAAAGTTCTCCGGGGCTCCTCCGCGACCACTCCACGCTCGGACGCCTGGCATGGCTGGGCTAGCCCCAGCCGTGCCAGTCTTCCAATGGGAAGGATTGGAAGCCAGGCACGCCTGGGGGCCTAGGGGGAGTGTCCCCCCTGCCCACCGCCTGCGGCGGCGGCTCCCAGCACCCCCTGATGGTGTTCGCTTCGCTCACGAGGGAAAGCAAGAGCCCCACTCGCCTTCGGCTCGCTCTCGCGCGCCTCGCAAAGCGCGAGGCTTACTCGAAACAAGAGGCCCGCCCCGCTCTCCAAACGCCCCTCGAAAGCCACGAAAAAGCCGCTGGAGCCCATTAACTAGTCCCCAGGAGATGATCTCTAAACCCCACCTGAGAGGCCCGAAGCGCGGGGGCGCCGCCCCCGCCCATCAATGCAACCGCCCGCCGCACCTAAGCAGGTGCAGCAGCCGGTCGCATTGACGGGCCCCACCCCCGCTGTTCGCCACGAGGCAGGGGTGATGCACGGGGGCATCACCCCGCCACCACGAAAGGAAAGCCAAATGTCAGACATCGAGCCCGCGAAGCCTCTCCCAGGGCAGCTTGATCTATTCCCCGAGCCGACCGCCGAGCACCAGGCGCTCGTCTGGCGCCAGAAAGAGGACGGAACGATGTGGCTCGACGGGACGCCCTGCATCTGTCCGCTGTGCAACCCACCGGCCAAGAAGCGCCGCAAATAGAACCCACCGCGCCGCCAGACGCTCCCCCGCGAGCCTGGCGGCTCATGCGCCGCGCCAGCGGCCCGAGCAGGAGAAAGGAGGCCCGCACCGGGCCGGCGCACCCCCCGAGGCGCCGGCCCTTTCAAATTGCAGCCCAGCAGGGCACAATCCACATCCCGACCCTCGACAGAAAGACACCCGCGAAATGTGGAAAATCCTGCCCTCAAAGCTCCTCCTCCTGCCCTTGGTAAGACACCTCGCAACCGCCTTCGGCGGACTGCTCGCCGGTAGCGGCCTCGCGACGTCACAAGAAGCGGCCGCGATAGCCGGCGGCCTTCTCGCTCTGGTCAGCGTGATATGGGGGTTGTTCGAGAAGCGCAGCGACGTCCAGAAGATCGAAAATGGCGGGCACTGAACGCTTCAGCCGGCACTTGACGGCGCCGAAACCGGCACCGCCAAGGCCGACCCTGATCCCAGACGCGAACTTTTCCCGCAACGTCAGCTTCCACGTTCTCCGCAACGACCAGGGCGACGACCTCTGGCTCGGAACCTACCTGCTGGACCTCCTCGAGGTCCTGGCCGAGGTGCACCAGGAAGGCGCCCTTGTGGAGATCGACGGCGTTTCGTATGTTCTCACCGTCGCCCCAGCACCGAAAGGACAACCCAATGGCTAAAACGACAGCCCCCATGCTGAGCTTCAGCGCGGCCGGCAGCATCGCGAAGACGCTCGTCTACGCGAAATGGCGCGGTATCTCCTACGGCCGACAGCACGTAATCCCGGCCAACCCTAAGAGCACCGCACAGACCGTTACCCGCAACACCTTCGCGACCCTCCGCGAGATGTACAAGCGAACCGGCACTGTCACCCGCGCCCCGTGGGACGCCTTCGCGAAGGGCCGACCCTTCACCGGCATGAACAAGTTCGTAGGCGAGAACCTGAGGCTCATCCACGGAGAGGCGGACATGGACCTGTTCTACGCGAGCCCCGGAGCCGGCGGCGGCCTCGCCTTCCCGACCCTCCTAGTCCAAACCGGCAGCTCGAGCGGAGAGATCGACGCAACCCTGACCGCGCCGGCATTGCCGACCGGCTGGTCAATCACCAACGCGCACGCGATGGCCTTCCCCCAGCAAGCCCCCGATACCGTGTTCTCAGGCACCCTCGTCGAAGGCTCGGACGCGGCCGCGCCCTACGAAATCACCCTCGCCGGCCTGGGCGCCGCGGCCGCCGTCGTCGTCTCGGCGTGGTTCGAATACGAAAAGCCGGACGGAAAGACCGCCTACAGCGTGGCCCTCACCGACGCAGGGACCACCGGAGCATAGACGGCCGAGATGGCAATCGGCCCGAAAGGTCCACCCCAGAAACCCGGCCTCTCCATCAGAGGCCGGGTTATCTTCGACACCGTCCGAGGAGCCCCCCGCGTTCGAGCTTGGCCACCCTCTAAGCCGACAAAGCCAGGCACTCCACGCGCGTGGACCGCGAAGGCCTTCACAGCCGCGAACAGAGCCGCCAAGATCACCGCCTCAACCTTCTACGGTATCCATTGGGAGACCACGCGAGGAACCCCCCTTCTCCCGCGAGACCTCATGCTCGCGTTCATGTACGGGCGAGCATTCGCCCTGCAACTCACCAACGGAAAGCAAATCTACAGCATGGCAGCACGATCCGACGTTAGTCAAAGTCTCGACGTTCTCGGCAACACTCAAGGCAGCATCCTAATCAGAGGGCCAAAATACTGGGAGGTGCAGAAGGCAGGAGACATCGTCTATGTTGGGGCAACCATCTACCTGGCCGCCAATATAAACAACGTTAACACTACGGCCGGCTTCATAATCCCGTGGGACACCATCCAGCAAAACGTGGGAAATTGGGTGGACTTCGGCACCGCCCCAAAAGGCGTAATCGTGCCCCCCAGCGTCAACTTCGTGGACATCTGCGCGAAGATCGGAGGCAACAACAACGGCTCGGGCAATCGCATCATCGTTGAATTGCAGAAGAACGGTGCAAACCTTACACCCTTCAGGGAAATCACCGACGGTGCACAGCCCGGCGGCGCCTACCTAGGGCAGCTAGTGGCCCTCGCCGTGCCCGTCACCGAAGGCGACGTACTGACAACCACACTTGCCGTCGCCGGGGACACAAGCGTAAACGTCCTCGCCGACCGATCATCCTTCGCCGTCAAAAAAGCAGGTTGAACCATGACCTCCAAATGCACAACGGGCGCCAACTGGCGCAAGGTCCCCCGGCACCAGGTAGAGCCCCCGCTCGCAAACCTCATCGACGCGGCCGCCGACATCTTTGCGGCCGCCAACCCAGGTCTCAGCATCGTCGTGACGGAAGGCCCACGTTCCCATGAAAGGCAGCGTGAACTTAAGCGGCTCGGCGCGTCAGGCACCCTGCACAGCAAGCACATCCCCGACTTGAGCCCGACCAAACGAGCATTGGCTGTAGATATCGCCGTCTTCCAAGGAAAGGACCCGCTCTGGACATGGCCCCTCTACGAAGCGTTCGCCCAAATCGTCAAAGCCGAGGCACACCGCAATGGCGTCAAACTCACCTGGGGAGGCGATTGGCCTAAGCTCCGCGACGGCCCTCATTACCAGATCGAGATTTGAGCCGTGAGCTACCTGCAACGGTGGGTGGGCTTCGAGGAGAGCCCCGAATTCGACGTAAAGGTTAACACCATCGTCGATTTCTGGAGCAACCCCTGCAACGCGCCGTGGACAGTCTACCTCGAAACCCTCTATCCGGCTCTGGGCCACATGTTCATAGCCCTGGTCGACACCAGCCTTCTTGACATCGCCCGCAGCTACCTACGCCCCCGTGGAGGGCTCACACGAGGGCCGCGACGCAAGAAGGGCCGACGACGCGGCCGCATCCGAGGCATTCCAGACACCGCCGATCTGTTCGCTCGCATGATCCCCGGCGCAACCGTCTGGCAGGGAATGGAGTACGGCGCCAACACCCGGTTCTTGTGGCAGATCGACGGCATTATACAGCGAGGCCTCTGGTACTGGCTGGTCATGGATGCCACCACAGACGGCTTCTATTGGTGGGCACAAGGGATCAAGGAAGAGGGCTTCTGCAAGCCGACCAACCGCGCGGGGCTATTCGCGACGCAGCCCCACCTCCCGGCGTTCTCC
>CAZUIY010000004.1:0-1357 GCA_964619975.1 uncultured Gemmatimonadales bacterium | reverse complement strand
GTAAAGATGGTGTCCACCATGAATATAGTGGACACCAATTCTGGACCGCCTGGCGCGCCATGGCGCGTTCGCGTAAACCGCACTGGCCGCCGCACCTATTCGCGCGAGTATAAGCTCGAGATCGTTCGGGAATGCAGCGGTCAGGACGTGTCGGTTGCCGGCGTTGCGCTCGCCCACGGCATTAACGCGAACCTGGTGCGCCGATGGATCGTGCAGCATCGCAGCGGTCGGCTGTTTGCGTTGCCGGCGATGCTGCCGGTGACCTTGTCAGCGCCGAGCCCAGTACCCTCGCTCGATTCGAGGCAGGCCACCACGGCCGGCGCGATCGAGATCGAGCTTCAGAGCGCGCGCATCGTGGTGCGCGGCGCCGTCGACAGTGCCGCCCTTCGCACGGTGCTCGAGGCGCTGGTGAAGCGATGATCGCGCTGCCTTCGGGCACGCGCGTGTGGCTCGCCGCCGGTGTCACCGACATGCGCAAGGGCATGAGCGGTCTGGCGGCGCTGGTGCAAACGAGCCTCGCGTGCGATCCGTTCTGCGGCCATCTGTTCGTCTTCCGCGGCCGTCGCGGCGATCTCATGAAGATCCTGTGGTGGTCGGGTGACGGGATGTGCCTGTTCGTGAAGCGCCTGGAGCGCGGCCGCTTCGTGTGGCCGCAGGCAACGAGCGGCTCAGTGTGCCTGTCAGCCGCGCAGCTCTCGATGCTGCTGGAAGGCATCGACTGGCGCCAGCCGACGAAGACGTGGCGACCGGAGCTCGCCGCCTAAAAAGCACGACATGACCGTTGTACCGCTGGCGCTCGTGGGTTACTCTCATACCCATGAGCGCCGCGCACGCCCCTCTCCCCGACGACATCGACGCGCTCAAGACGCTGGTGCTTGCGAGCCGCGCCGAAGTCGAACATCTGAAGCTCGTCATCGCAAAGTTGCAGCGCCTGCAGTTCGGGCGCCGTTCTGAGAAGCTCGATCGCGAGATCGAGCAGCTGGAGCTGCGGCTCGAAGAGCTGCAGGTCTCCGTTGTTCCCGTTATCCCGCATGCGATCGAGAAGCCCGCCGCGCAGACGCCGGTGCGCCGCCCGTTGCCGGAGCATCTGCCGCGCACCCGCGTCGAACACACGCCGGCATGCGCCTGCCCCGACTGCGGCGCAGCGATGCGCAAGATCGGCGAGGACGTAGCCGAGGTCCTCGACTATGTGCCGGCGCGCTTCCGCGTGATCCATCACGTGCGTCCGAAGCTCACGTGCCCCGCGTGCGAGCGCATCGTGCAGATGGAAGCGCCATCTCGTCCGATCGCGCGCGGGCTTGCCGGCGCGGGGCTGCTCGCCCACGTGCTCGTTTCCAAATACGCTGATCATCTGCCG
>CAZUIY010000003.1:0-1425 GCA_964619975.1 uncultured Gemmatimonadales bacterium | reverse complement strand
ATCTGACCACGTTCCACCTACACCTCGAGCTGAAAATGTCGTTGGACGGCGTCACCAGGCATGTGTCTCCTTACCTGGCCTTTGTTCAATCTGTCGATCCGCAGTGCCAACTGATTGAATAATTGAGGATTACAGGCCGACGCAGATTCCGCCCTAGCAGGGTCCCGTCTTGTGGGCCGACTGCACTCTGGTGATATCGTATGAAATGAGCCGCTGGTTGGTGGAGGAGAAACACCAACTGCGCTCATCGCCCCCGCGATGCGATCAACCGATCTAGTGGTCAAAATCTGACGGGTGAATCCGTTGTGGGATTCCCCTGGAGTTTGGCGCGTGCGAGTCTTGAGCATGCGCCCTGGGATTTCCATCACGCTCACCCCGAACGATCGCCGTCGCCTTCTGGCGATCATCGGTGACCGCAACGCGCCGCAGAAGCATGTTTGGCGAGCCGAGATCGTGCTGCTTTCGGCCGATGGCCTCGGCACCGTCGAGGTCATACGGCGGACGCAGAAATCGAAGACCTGCGTCTGGCGCTGGCAAGAGCGCTTCGCCGCCGAGGGCCTGGCCGGGCTGTTGCGCGACAAGACCCGGCCCTCCCGGGTTCCGCCACTCCCCGCCGAGTTAGCCGAACGGGTGGTCGCCTTGACCCTCACCGATCCGCCCGCGGAGGCGACCCACTGGACCGGGGCGATGATGGCCGAGGCAACCGGCATCAGTGTCTCGTCGGTCCAGCGCATCTGGCGCGCCCACGGCCTGCGGCCGCATCGGGTGCGACAGTTCAAGCTTTCCACCGATCCGAAGTTCGTCGCCAAGCTCCGGGATGTGGTTGGGCTCTATGTCGATCCGCCGGCGCACGCAATCGTCCTCTCCGTCGATGAGAAGTCGCAGATCCAGGCGCTCGACCGCACCCAGCCGGGTCTGCCGATGAAGAAGGGGCGGGCCGGCACCTTGACCCATGACTACAAGCGCAACGGCACCACGACCCTGTTCGCCGCGCTCAATGTCCTGGACGGCACCGTCATCGGGCGCAACATGCAGCGACACCGCCATCAGGAGTTCATCCGCTTCCTCAACGCCATCGAGGCGGAGGTCCCGGCAGGCAAGCTGGTGCATGTCATCCTCGACAACTACGCCGTCCATAAGCACCCGAAGGTGCGCCGCTGGCTCGACCGCCATGAGCGCTTCACCTTCCACTTCGTGCCGACTTCTTGCTCCTGGCTCAACGCCGTCGAGGGCTTCTTCGCCAAGCTCTCCAGGCGACGATTGAAACGGGGCGTCTTCCGCTCGGTCGTCGATCTTCAGGCCGCCATCAACCGCTTCGTCGACGAGACCAACCAGATGCCCAAACCCTTCACCTGGACCGCTAATCCCGACAGAATCATCGCTGCCGTAAGACGCGGGCATCAAGTGTTAGATTCGATCCACTAG
>CAZUIY010000002.1:0-15409 GCA_964619975.1 uncultured Gemmatimonadales bacterium | reverse complement strand
ATCGACGGTTTCGTGGGACGGCACCTGGCCGCGCTCCTGGCGGCGGAGGGGCACGAAGTGCGGGGGTCCGTGTACGGTCCGGAGCCCGGCGAAGACACCGTCCCGATGGACGTACGGGACGGGGCCGCGGTGGAGCGGGTCGTGCGGGAGGAGCGCCCCGAGGCGCTCGTCCACCTGGCCGGCCAGACCAGCGGCGCCGCCGCGTTCGACGACCCGGCCGGCACGTTCGCCACCAACGCGCTGGGGACGCTGCACGTTCTGGAAGCGTGCCGCCGCGCGGCCGTTCCGCGGGTGCTGGTCGTGACCTCCAGCGAGGTGTACGGCGAGCGCGACCCGGCGGCCGGGCCGGTGTCCGAGACGGCGCCGCTGGCGCCGGTGACCCCGTACGGCGCCAGCAAGGCCGCCCAGGACCTGCTGGCGGGGCAGTACGCCCGGATGGGCTCGCCGGTGGTCCGGGTGCGGGCGTTTCCGCACACCGGTCCGGGGCAGGACGAGCGGTTCGTGTTCCCGTCGGTCGCCCGGCGGGTGGCCCTGGCGGAGGCGGGCCGGGGGCCGGCGGAGATCCGGGTCGGTTGGCTCGGGGCCACGCGCGACCTCTCGGACGTGCGCGACGTGGCGCGGGCGTACCTGCGGCTCGTGGAGCGCGGGGAGCCGGGCGAGGCGTACAACGTGTGCGGCGGCCGCGGACGGACGATCGGCGAGGCGCTGGAGCCGATCCTGGCCGCCGCCCGGGTGCCGGTCGAGCTGGTGCGGGACGAGGACCGGCTGAGGCCGAGCGAAGTGACGTGGATGGTGGGCGATCCGGCGCGGCTCCGCACGGAGACCGGCTGGACGCCCGAATTCGATTGGGAGACGACCGCGCGCGACCTCCTGGAGGACGCCCGGGCGCGGGTGGCCGCGGAGACCGCGGAGAGAGGCACCGCATGACGAACCGATTCGCCAGGCTCCTCCCCCTCGTGGCCGCGCTGGCCCTGACGGCCGCGTGCGACGAGGAGAGCCCGTTCCGCACCACGCCGCCGGACGTCTTCACCACCTCCGGCCAGGTGTGGGAGCTGGGGCTGGAAGGGTTCCCCAGCGGCTACGGCTTCACCACCGCCCGACGGTACTTCGTGGGCACCGAGCCGGTCGGCGCGTTCGAGGTCACGTGGGTGCTGGACGCGCTGGCCGGCGGGCCGCTCGTGTTCCGGCCGTATTCGACGCTGGCCCCGGCGGGATCGCTCCTGCGGGTCGGGATCCAGGACCTGGGGGCGATCCCCTACGAGTCCGTGACCGAGGCGCCCGAGGGGGGCTACAGCGACGTGAACGACTCGACCGGCGTGTCGGTCGTCGCGGGGCACGTCTACGCGTTCCGGATCTCGCAGCTCGGCCAGGGCGTGGTCCCGATCAACTACGCCAAGCTCGAGGTGATCGAGGTGGACCGTGAGTTCGCCGACGATCCCGCCTCGCGCTTCATCCGCTTCCGCTACTCGTACCAGATCCAGCCGCTGAACCGGGACCTGGCGGACGACTGACGTGCTGGACGTGCGTCTCCTCCGGAACGACCCCGCCGCGCTGAAGGACGGCCTCGCCCGCCGGGGCGAGGACGTGGAGGTCGAGCGCCTGGTCCGCCTGGACGAGGAGCACCGCCGGATCCTGGCCGAGAGCGAGCGGCTGAAGGCCGAGCGGAACACCCGCTCGCGCGAGATCGGCGGCATGATCGCCGAGGGCCGGACCGAAGAGGCCGAGGCGTTGAAGGCCGAGACGCGCGAGGTGGGGGAGCGGATCAAGTCGCTGGACGAGCAGGCCACGGCCCACAAGGAGACCCTCGACGCGCTCCTCCTGGAGGTTCCGAACCTGCCCCACGAAGGCGTGCCCGCGGGCGGGCCCGAGGCGAACCAGGTGGTCCGGGAGTGGGGCGAACCGCGGGTGTTCGACTTCGAGCCGCGGCCCCATTGGGATCTGGGGCCCGAGCTCGGCATCCTGGAGTTCGAGCGGGCGGCGAAGATCTCGGGCTCGGGGTTCGTCGGCCTGGTCGGCGACGGCGCGGCGCGCTCGCGGGCGCTGGTCCAGTTCATGCTGGACCGGCACCGGGCGAGCGGTTATCTGGAGCTTTCCACTCCATATCTGGTCAACCCGGCGACCGCCACCGCCACCGGCCACCTGCCGAAGTTCGAGGACCAGCTCTACCGCGCCGACCGGGACGACCTGTACCTGATCCCGACCGCCGAGGTGCCGATCATGGGGTGGCACAGGGAGGAGATCCTGGAGGAGGACGCCCTGCCGCTCAAGTACTGCGCGCACACCCCCTGCTTCCGCCGCGAGGCCGGCGCCCACGGCCGGGACACCCGGGGGTTGATCCGCGTCCACCAGTTCGACAAGGTGGAGATGGTGAAGATCGTGACGCCCGAGACGTCGTACGACGAGCTGGAGTCGCTGACCGCCGACGCCGAAGGGGTCCTGCAGGCGCTGGAGCTGCCGTACCGGACCGTGCTCCTGGCGGCCGGCGACATGGGGAACGCCGCCGCCCGCACGTACGATCTGGAGGCGTGGGCGCCCGGAGTCGGCGGCTGGCTCGAGGTGTCGTCCTGCTCGAACTGCGAGGAGTACCAGGCCCGCCGGGCGGATCTCCGGTACCGGCCCGAGGGCGAAGGCGGCACGCGGTTCCCGCACACACTGAACGGCTCCGGCGTGGCGCTCCCGCGGACCCTGATCGCGCTGATCGAGAACCATCAGACCGCCGACGGCCGCATTACCCTGCCGCCCGCTCTCCGCCCCTACATGGGCGGCCGCGACTCGATCGGCCCGCGCCGGTAGGCGGGGGCGCCACGAGCCGCCTCGCCGCCCCCGCGCCCCAGTGGCACCGCGTCTGGCCGATCGTCGCGGTGGTCACGACGATCGCGCTCTTCGCCGGCTACGTCGCCTACACCCGGAGCCTGGTCGGCGACATCCGCCAGGACACCGAGCGGCTCGCCACGCTCTACGCCCGGGCGCTCCGGATCTCGTCTCCCGAGGACGCCCAGCTCCTCCTCTTCGACACCGTCATCCTGGACTTCCCCTATCCCGTGATCCTGACCGACGCCCAGGGGAATCCGACCGCGTTCAAGAACCTGGATCTGGAGCTGGAGAGCACGACCGGCCCGTGGTCTCCGGCCGAGCGGCTGGAGCTGCGGCAGGAGCTGGCGCGGATGGGCCGCTTCTCGGATCCGTATCCCGTCACCGACGAGACCGGTGAGGTCATCCAGTGGATCCACGTGGCCGAGGCCGGGACGATCACGCTGCTCCGCTACCTGCCGTACATCCAGGCGGCGCTCCTGGCGCTCCTGGCGCTGATCGCCTTCTGGCTGATCCGGTGGAACGTGCGCGTCCAGCGGGGTCAGATCTGGGTGGCGATGGCGCGGGAGAGCGCGCACCAGCTCGGGACGCCGATCTCCAGCCTCTACGGCTGGGTCGAGCTCCTGCGGGCCGCCCGCCCCGCGGTGGCCGCCGGCGGTGGGGCCGACGCCGCCCCGGCGGAGGGGATCGACCCGGAGGGCGCGCTGGCGGCCATGGAGCAGGACCTGGACCGCCTGACCAAGGTGGCCAACCGCTTCGAGCTGATCGGCCGGAAGCCCCGCCTGGACCCGCTGGACCCGCGCGAGGTCGTGCGGGAGCTGGAGGAGTACTGCCGGGTCCGCCTGCCGCGGCGCGGCCACCGGATCGACCTGGCCACCCGGATCGAGCCCGCCCCCCGCGTGGCGGCCAACCGGACGCTCCTCGAGTGGGCGCTGGAGAACCTGATCAAGAACGCGGTCGACGCCCTCCAGGGCCGGGGTGGCACGATCTCGCTGGGCCTCGCCGCCGATCCCGTGCGCGGCGTCGTGGTGATCGAAGTGGCCGACGACGGCCCCGGCATCCCGCGGGCCCTCCGGAAGCGCGTCTTCGAGCCCGGCGTCTCCACCAAGAGCCAGGGGTGGGGGGTCGGCCTCTCGCTGACCCGCCGGATCGTCGAGGAGTACCACAAGGGTGAGCTGGAGCTGGTGACCACGGAGCCGGGCACCGGCGCGGCGTTCCGGGTGACGCTGCCGGCGTACGAGGATGGGGACGCGGCGTGAGCGACCGGCTACTCGAGAACCTGAACCCCGAGCAGTGCCAGGCGGTCACGAACGACCCCGCGCCGCTCCTGGTCCTGGCCGGCGCCGGGAGCGGGAAGACCCGCGTTCTGACCCACCGGATCGCGTGGATGATCGAGGAGCGGGACGTCCCGCCGGGGCGCGTCCTTGCGGTCACGTTCACCAACAAGGCCGCCGGCGAGATGAAGGAGCGCGTGATCACGCTGCTGGAGGACCGGCCGGGCGGGATCGCCGGGCTCTGGATCGGCACGTTCCACTCCGTCTGCGCGCGGATCCTGCGGCAGGTCGCCGACCGGTTCGACTACCCCCGCAGCTTCACGATCTACGACGCCGACGACTCGCTCCAGCTCCTCCGGCAGACGATGGACGCCATGGGGTGGTCGATCGGCGCGGTCGACGCCTACGGGCTCCGCGGCCGGATCTCCGACGCCAAGGCCCAGCTCCAGGAGCCCGACGAGTACGCGGCGCTGAACCCGGGCCACGTGGAGGAGGCGGTGGCCGAGGCGTACCGCCGGTACCAGCGCACCCTCCGCGCCAACAAGGCGTTCGACTTCGACGACCTGCTCATGCGGACGGTGCTGGTCCTTCAGGCCGAGGACGACCTGCGGGCGTCGTTTCAGCGGAAGTTCCGGCACGTGCTGGTCGACGAGTACCAGGACACCAACTACGCCCAGTACCAGCTCGTCCGGACGATCACCGAGGAGCACCGGTCGATCACCGTGGTGGGGGACGACGACCAGTCGATCTACGGCTGGCGGGGGGCCGACATCCGGAACATCCTGTCGTTCGAGGAGGACTACCCCGAGGCGACCGTCATCCGGCTGGAGCAGAACTACCGCTCCACCGCCACGATCCTGGAAGCCGCCCACGCCGTGGTCGAGAAGAACCGCGAGCGGAAGCCGAAGAAGCTGTGGACGGCGCGGCAGGGGGGCGAGCCGATCCGGGTGTACGGTTCGGCCGACGCCGACAGCGAGGCCGGCTGGTTGGCCCGCGAGATCCAGGCGCTCCAGCGGAACGGCATGTCGGCCAGCGACGTGGCGATCCTCTACCGCACCAACGCCCAGTCGCGCTCCATGGAGGAAGGGATGCGCCGCCGCGGGATCCCCTACGTGATCGTCGGCGGCACCCGCTTCTACGAGCGGGCGGAGATCAAGGATGCCGTGGCGTACCTGAGGATTCTCGCCAATCCCGAGGACGACTGGTCGTTCTCGCGGGTCCTCGGCGTCCCCAAGCGGGGCGTCGGCAAGGTGACGCTCCAGACGATCGAGGCGGTGGCCGCCGAGCGCGGGATCGGCACCCGCGAGGCGATCGCCGACCCCGCCGTCACGCTCCAGGTGAACGCCCCCACGCGGACCGCGCTGGAGCGGCTCCACGCGCTGCTCGACACGTTCGGCGCGCGCGCCGCCGCCGAGCCGGCCGGGACGTGGATCGCCGAGTACCTGGAGCGGGCCGGGATCTTCGGCCACTACCGCGAGCTGAACGACCCGCGCCGCGAGGACCGGCTGGAGAACCTCCACGAGCTGATCGGCGGCGTGCAGTCCTTCAGCGAGGAGCGGGCGACCCCCGAGGGAGAGGGCGACCTGGCGGCGTTCCTCGAGGAGGTGAGCCTCCTGACCGACCTGGACGTGGCCGAGATGGGCCAGGGCGTGGTGACCCTGATGACGCTCCACAACGCCAAGGGACTGGAGTTCCCGGTCGTGTTCGTGGCCGGCTGCGAGGAGAACCTGTTCCCGCTCTCGCGCGCGGTGGAGTCCCCCCGCGAGTACGAGGAGGAGCGGCGGCTCTTCTACGTGGGCCTCACCCGCGCCCGCGACCGCGTCTACCTCACGTACGCCCACGAGCGGTACCGCTGGGGCCAGACCACCGTGGCCGGCCCCTCGCCCTTCCTGCGGGAGCTTCCCGCGGACCTGATTCAGTGGGACGAGGAGCCGATGAGCGCCTGGGGCGGCTGGAGCGGCCGCCGGACGTCCCTGTCGTTCGCCGGCGGTGGCACTCCGGGCGGGGGCTCGGCCGGCGGCGCCTCGGCGTGGGACTCGGTCGCCGTCGACGACCCGCCGGGCGACACCGTGGAGCCCGAGGACGCCAGCGACCTCGCCCCCTCGTACCGGATCGGCGAGCGCGTGGTCCACAAGGATTTCGGTCCTGGCACCATCAAGGCCGTCTCCGGCGCCGGCCGCGACGTCAAGGTGACCGTCCGGTTCGACCGCGCGGGGGACAAGAAGCTGGTGGCGCGGTTCGCGAAGCTGGAGCGGGAGTGGTAGGGGCGTCCGTGTGATCCGTCGCGGGCACTGAAGGGACCGCCCCTGCCGGCGCACCCCGCGGCTTCTATCTTCCGCCCCCCATGACGATCTCCTCCGACGACGTTCGCGCCATCGCCCACCTCGCCCGGCTGGATCTCTCCGACGCCGAGGTGGAGCGGTTCCAGGCGGAGCTCTCCACGATCCTCGATTACGTGGCCCGGCTCTCGGAGCTCGACGCCGGGCGGGCCGCCGAGCCGGCGGACCCCGACCATCCACTTCGCGGCGACGATCCCGAGCCGTGGCCGGACGTGGCGCCGCTCCACGCCGAGGCGCCCGATTTCGCCGACGGGTTCTTCCGCGTGCCCCGGGTGGTCGAGTGACGTTCGGCCGCGCCATGACCGCCACCTCGCTGGCGGAGGACGTCCGCGCGGGCGGCACGACCGCCGAGGACGCGGTCAACCAGGCGATGGGGTGGGTCCGGGCCGCCGAAGCCAAGGGCCTCCACGCCTTCCTCTCCCTGCGCGAGGAGGCCGCCCTGGAGGACGCCGCCGAAGTGGACCGCCGCGTCGCCGACGGGGAGGACCTGCCGCTGGCCGGGGTCCCGGTGGCGGTCAAGGACAACATCGCCGTGGCCGGCGGTCCCACCACGTGCGGATCGCGGCTCCTGGAGCCGTGGACGGCCCCCTACGAGGCGACCGCCATCGTGCGGCTCCGCGAGGCCGGCGCCGTCGTCGTCGGGAAGACGAACCTGGACGAGTTCGCCATGGGCTCCTCCACCGAGAACTCCGCCTTCGGCCCGACCCGGAACCCGCACGATCCGACGCGCGGCCCGGGCGGCTCCTCCGGCGGCTCGACCGCCGCGGTGGCGGCCGGCTGCGTGCCGCTCGCCCTGGGCAGCGAGACCGGCGGCTCCGTCCGGCAGCCGGCGGCCTTCTGCGGCGTGGTCGGGGTCAAGCCGACGTACGGCCGGGTGTCGCGCTACGGGCTGGTCGCCTTCGGCTCCTCGTTCGACCAGATCGGGCCGGTCGCCCACACGGTGGAGGACGCGGCGCGGCTCCTCCAGGCGATCTCCGGCTCCGACGCCCACGACGCCACGTCCCGCCCGGAGGAGGTCGAGCCGTACGCAGAGGGGTTGGACGAATGGGACCCGAAGGGGGCGCGGATCGGCTGGCCGGCGGAGTACTTCGGCGAGGGCCTCGACCCCGCCATCCGCGCGGCCTGCGAGGCGGCGCGCGGCGCGCTCGAGGACGCCGGCGCCGAGGTGGTCGAGGTGGGGCTCCCGCACGCGCCGCACGGGGTCGCCGTCTACTACGTGGTGGCGATCGCCGAGGCGTCGTCCAACCTGGCCCGCTACGACGGCGTCCGCTACGGCCACCGCGCGCCCGAGGCGGGGGACCTGCAGGACATGTATCTGAAGACCCGGGCGGCCTTCGGCGACGAGGTGAAGCGGCGGATCATGCTCGGGACCTACGTCCTCTCGGCCGGCTACTACGAGGCGTTCTACGGCCGCGGAACGGCGGTCCGCTCGCGGATCGTCGGGGACTTCGACGCCGCCTGGGAGGATGTCGACGCGATTCTCGGACCCACCACGCCGACCCCCGCCTTCCGGCTGGGCGAAAAGGCCGACGATCCGCTCGCCATGTACCTGAACGACGTCTACACCGTGAGCGCCAACCTGGCGGGGATACCGGCGATCTCGGTTCCCTGGGGGGCCACGCCGGCGACGGCGGACCGGCCGGCGCTCCCGATCGGGCTCCAGCTGATGGCGCCCCGGCTGGCCGAGCGGCGGCTCTTCCGCATGGGCCGGTTCCTGGAGCGGGCCGCGCCGCCCGTGCCCGTGGCGGGGTACCTGGACGGGGATGGGACCGATGGCTGACCCGCTGGAGCGGTGGGAGACGGTGATCGGCCTCGAGGTCCACGCCCAGCTCAAGACCGCCACCAAGGCGTTCTGCGGTTGCCTGACCGCCTACGGAGCCCCCCCCAACACCCAGATCTGCCCGATCTGCCTGGGGTACCCCGGCGCTCTGCCGGTCCTGAACGCCCGGGCGGTGGAGCTGGCGACGGCCGCCGCGCTGGCGCTCGGCTGCACCGTCCACGCGCGCTCGATCTTCGCCCGCAAGCACTACTTCTACCCGGACCTCCCGAAGGGATACCAGATCAGCCAGTTCGACCGGCCGCTGGCGACGGGCGGCCGGCTCGAGATCCCGCTGGCGGACGGTGGCACGAAGACGATCGGGATCACCCGGCTCCACATGGAGGAGGACGCCGGCAAGTCGACCCACGGAGCCGGCGGCACCCGGGTGGACTTCAACCGCTGCGGGACCCCGCTGATCGAGATCGTCTCCGAGCCCGACCTGCGCTCTCCGGCCGAGGCGTACCAGTACCTGACCGCCATCAAGCGGACGCTCGAGTACCTGGAGGTGTCCGACTGCAACATGGAGGAGGGCTCGCTCCGCTGCGACGCCAACGTCTCGATCCGCCTGCTCGGCGAAACGGCCCTCGGCACGAAGACCGAGGTCAAGAACGTCAACTCGTTCCGCTACGTGGAGCAGGCGCTGGAGTTCGAGGCCAGGCGCCAGGCCGCGTTGCTCGAGTCCGGCGGCGCGGTGGTTCACGAGACGCGCCTCTGGGACTCGGCGCTCGGCGAGGCGCGGCCGATGCGGTCCAAGGAGGAGTCGCACGACTACCGGTACTTCCCGGAGCCGGACCTGGAGCCGCTCGACGTGGACGCGGCGTGGCGCGAGGCGATCCGTGAGGGGCTCCCGGAGCTGGCCCCCGCGCGGGCGGCGCGCTTCGTGGAGGCGTACGGCCTCCCGTCCTACGACGCCGGGGTCCTGACCGCCGAGCGGCCGCTGGCGGACTACTTCGAGGCGGTGGCCGAGCGGACGGGTGACCCCAAGGAGGCGTCCAACTGGGTCATGGGCGAGGTGCTCCGGCTGGCGAACGAGCGCGGCGAGACGGTGTCGATCGGCCCCCCGGCCCGCCCGGTGGCGCCGGAGCGGCTGGCGGAGCTCCTGCAGTTGAAGGCCGCCGGCACGATCTCCCACACCGCCGCAAAGGACGTCCTGGCCGATATGGTGGAGACGGGGCGGCCCCCGAAAGAGATCGTGGAGGCGAAGGGCCTCACCCAGGTCTCCGACGAGGACGCCCTGGCCGCCGAGATCGACGCCGTGATCGCGGCCCACCCGGACGAGGCCTCGGCGTACCGGGGCGGCAAGGCCGGCCTGATCGGCTTCTTCGTCGGGCAGGTGATGCGGCGGACGAAGGGGAAAGCGAACCCCGCCCTCGTCAACCGGCTCCTGGCCGAGCGGCTCTCCGCGGAGTGACCGACCGGCGGTTCGACCCGGCGAGCGCGGAGAAGCTGGACGCGCCGGAGCGGGCGGAGTGGCAGCGGCCGGAAGAGGTGCTGGACCGGCTCGGCGTCGCTCCCGGCTACGTGGTGGCGGACGTCGGCGCCGGGAGCGGCTTCTGGGTGGAGCGGATCGCCCGCCGCGCCGGCGCCGCCGGCCGGGTCGTCGCGTTCGACGTCCAGCCGGCGATGCTGGCGCGGCTGGTGGAGCGGGCCCAGGCTGGCGCCGGGATCGCGGCCCCGATCCACCCCGTCGTCGCCCCCGCCGAGGTCCTTCCCGCCGCGGCCGGGTCCTTCGACCGGATCTTCCTCGCCAACCTGTGGCACGAGCTGGACGACCCCGCCGCCGTAGCGGCCGAGACCCGGCGGGTCCTCCGGCCCGGCGGCCGCCTCGCGGTGCTCGACTGGCGGCCGGACCGGCCGCACCCGCCGGGCCCGCCCCCCGATCACCGGATCGCGGCCGCCACGGCTGCCGAGGCGCTCGAAACCGCCGGCTGGACGATCGAGGTGGTCGACACGGTCGGGCCCTACCACTGGATCGTTCAGGCGCGGGATGCCGGCGCGGCGGTGCGCCAGTTCTTCGAGTCGTTCCTGGAGAGCACCGGCCGCGACCCCGGCACGCCGCTCCTGGAGGCGGGGCCCTTCGGCGACGGGCCCGAGCTGGCGGATAGCCTGGCGGACCTCGTCCTGCGGGGGGTGAAGACGGCCACGTCGTCGCTCCTGGCCGAGCACCGGGCCGAGGGCGATCCGACCCCGCGGCCGGGCGACCTGAGCGTAGTCACCGACTGGCATGGCGGGCCGCTCTGCGTGATCGAGACGACCGAAGCCGGAATCCGGCCATTCGACGAGGTCGACGCGGACTTCGCCGCGGCCGAGGGGGAGGGGGACCGGACGCTCGAATCCTGGCGCGCCGGCCACGCCCGCTTCTTCGCCCGTGTCTGTGACCGGATGGGGCTCGAGTTCTCGAAGCGGATGGAGGTCGTCGCCCACCGGTTCCGCGTGGTCTTCTAGCCGGTGGCCGGCAGCGCCCGGCCGCCCGAGAAGGCCGACCAGAACGCCCGCGAGTCCCGCTCCTCGGCCCAGGACGCCGGCACCCGGCCGTCCGCGTCCGGCGGCCAGGCCGGTTCGGGGAAGTAGACCGCCGCCAGCATCTCCATCTCCGCCCGCGGCACGGGGCGGGTGGCGATCATCCGCGAGGTCTCGCCCGACATCGTGGCGGTGAAGGGGGCGTGGGCGACCTCACGGCCGGCCTCCCGGCGCGCCGCGCGGAACGACTGCCGCCGGAGCTTCTTGGCCAGCGCCAGCCGGTCGTGGCCGGTCGGGTCCAGGGCCTGCGACAGGCTCCCGGCGCCCCGCAGCAGCAGGTCCTCCACGTATCCGCCGGTCAGATCACCGTGGCGGACCACATCGGAGTCGGCCAGCTCCCACTTCGACTTGTCGGCCATCTTCACCCACAGGTTGTGCCACCGCTCCTGGTTCGACAGGTGGATCAGATGCTGGAAGATCCGCTTGTTCGTCTGGAACGAGAAGAACGCCTGCGTCAGCACCGACTCCATCAGCGCGTCCGGCTCGGAGTGGTCCATCGTCACGATCTCCCGCGCCAGGCGCAGGTAGCGGTCGTCCAGCGCGGCGTCGAACCGATACTCCCAGTAGGTGTGGCCCAGGTTGTACGACAGGGGCGTGGAGGCGAGGAGCCGGGGGACGAACACGTTGTGGGCGACCGTGTCGGCCGCCAGATGGCTCAGGTAGCCGAGCGCGAACGACTGGAGCGGCGGGGACTCCGCGCGGTCCAGGATCTCGTAGGCGACGGTCCAGTTGTGGCAGTGGCGGCTGTAGTGGACGTACCGCTTGGCGAGCGTGATGTCGGCGGCGATGGAGCCGTAGATGTACGGGTACGGGTGGGCCCGGAGGAGCTCCCGCACCATCAACGGCAGCACCTCCAGGTTCCCCAGTATCCGGCTGGCGATCCAGACGTGCGTGGTCGGCCCCCACGCCCACAGCGATTCCGGCGTGAGCAGGACCCCCGTCAGCGCCACCAGCGGCGCCAGGGCGTACGCGAGCCGGCGGGTGGTCAGCCGAACAGCCCCAGGCGCTTCTTCTTCTTCCGGCCCAGCAGCTTCTCGATCCGCTCCAGCTCGTCCGAGACGGTCTCCTGGATCGCGCTCACGCCCGCCTCGACCGCCTCCGCCAGCGGCCCGGTCAGGTCCGAGGCGTCGCCCAGCCACTCCTCGCCGGTCTCCATGGCGTGGTCCAGCTTCTTGCCGGCGTTCTTCCGCAGCTTGCGGGTCCGCTTGTCGAGCTGCTTCCGCGTCTTCTCGCCCGACTGGGGGGCGAGCACGATGGCGAGGCCGGCCCCGAACAGCGCGCCCAGCACGAACGCGGACAGGAACCCTCCGCCTTCACGATCGCTCATGGTCTCCTCCTCGATGAATGCGTCTGCCGACTACAGGAAGCGCGACAGGGCCCTTCTGGCCGTGGCGATGGTGGCCACGGACTTCATGAGCGGCTTCTCGATCTCCACCCGGACCACGTCCATGAGATTGGCGAGATCGTCCACCCGCTCGCTCACCTTCTCGACCGAGTCGCCCATCCGGGTCGCCTCCCGCTTGGCGGTGGCGGTCATCTCCTGGACGTCGTCGGCCATCTTCTGCGCGCTGAAGAGGATCGGATCGATCTTGATCCGGACCTCGTCGATGGTGCCCCGCAGCTTCCCCGCCGTCCGTTTCAGGTCCAGCAGGACCGGCACGCCCACGAACAGCAGCACCAGGGTCATCAGCAGGAAGAACGAGGCGATGATCCACAGCGCGATCGAGTTCCACAGGCTCAGATCCACGGGTCCCTTTCGGCTGGAGTCGGTGTGTCCGTCACGCCGGCCCGCGCCAGGCGCGGGGGTGGAGCAGGTCGAGACCGAGCGTGCGGGCGCCGAGCTTCGGCACCGGCGGTGGCATCCGCTGGCGCGTCCCCGCCCGTACCCGCGCGAGCACCCGCTCGACCGTTTCGGCCGGGATGCCCCGCCGGATGATCTCTGGCGGGCGCCGCCTCGAATCCACGTAATAATACAGCACCGCATCGGCGACGCCGTAAGATACCATCCCTCGGGTCGGGTCCGACGGGATCGCCTCGCCGGACGCCTCATCGAGGGCGGCCGGGGGGACGCCCAGGTCGCGGGCCAGGTCGGCCACCTGCGTCCGGTACAGGTCTCCCAGCGGCAGGCAGTCGGCCGCGGGGGGCGGCCTCCCCAGGAGCAGGTCGCTCCGGTTCGACGTGCCGAGGACGAGTCCGTCCAGCGCGGCCGCCCGGTCGGCCAGGGTGGCCGCGCGGAGGGCCTTCAGCCAGCGGTCGCGGCGCTCGCCGGCGCAGTCCGGGACCGGCGCGTCCCGGAGGAGCGGCGCCAGGTCCACCGTCTCCAGGTCCAGTCCCAGCCACCCGGCCACCGCCCGGGCCGCCTCGCGACGCTCCGGGACCGCGCCCGGCCCCGGCAGGTGCATCGCCCGGACGGCCTCCGGGCCCACCGCCCGCGAGGCGATCCCCGCGGCGACGGCGCCGTCGATCCCGCCGTCGACGTTGACTACATATGTAGTGCAACCGGAATCCCGCAGGACCTGCCTCAGGAACACCCCCAGCGCCTCCGCCACGAACTCCGCGTCGAGGACCGGCGGCGCCGTCCGGCCCGGGTCGGGCGCGCCCGCGGGGCCGCTCACGAGGACGGCCCGGCGGCGGCGCGCTTCAGCGCGTCCACCAGGAGCTCCGGCCGCTCGATCCCGTGGGAGGGGTTCGCCACCCGCGCCCGGCGGAACGCCTCCGCCTCCAGCGTCGCCGCCAGCTCCTCCTCCTCCAGAAACCCCGCCAGAGCGAGCGGCTCGCCGTCGGGCCCCCACACGCCGCTCGCGCCGCCGTACAGGAACCCCTCCTCGTATCCCACCCGGCTCGCCAGGACCACTCCCACCGCGTAGAGCCGTGCGTAGACGCCGGCGATGTCGCGCCAGAACCGCTGGCTGGCCCAGCCGCCGTCCACCGGCCCCCGGCCCGGGGCGTTCGCCATCGCGATCAGCGTGGTCGCGCCGAGCGCCACCGCGCCGTACGCCACCGCCGGGTGCCAGAGCTCCTCGCAGACGACCAGCGCGGCCCGGCCCCACGGCGCGTCGAACGCTTCGATCCGCGTGCCCGGCGAATAGAACCGCCCCTCGTCGAACGGCCCGTAGGTCGGCAGGTAGATCTTCCGATGGCGGTGGAGGAGCGCGCCCCCGTGCAGGTAGGCGGCCGTGTTGTAGAGGTAGCCGTCCGCCCCGCGCTCCACGTACCCCACCACCACGTCGGCCGCCTCCGACAGCGCCAGGACCGACGGCCACAGGGGGTGTTCGGCATCCAGGGCGACCTCGGCGTGGCGGTCGCCCATCGCGTACCCGGTCAGGGACAGCTCGGAGAAGACCACCAGCTCCGCGCCCTCCGCGGCCGCCCCGGCCACCCGGACGGCGTGGTCGGCCACGTTCCCCTCCAGGTCTCCCAGGAGGGGCGCGTGCTGGATCACCCGGAGGATCACGTCGCGGCGCACGAGGAGATTCTACGGGCGGCCGGTCGCGGGGGCCAAAGTCCGACTGACGGCGAAGCCCCGAGATGCTATGATCGCGCCATGCCGTCTCTCGACAAGCTCACGCAGCGCCTCCAGCAGGCGCTGGTCGACGCCCAGCAGCGCGCCCGCGCCAACGGCAACCCCGAGATCACCGGCGAGCACCTGGCCGCGGCGCTCCTGGCGCAGGAGGGGGGGTTGTTCGGCACGCTCCTGGAGCGGCTGGGGATCGACGTGCCCGCGGCCCGCGAGCGGATCGAGGCGGCGGTCGGCCGGCTGGCGAAGACGGCTGGCGGCGCCGAGCCCCGGCTCGGCCGGGAGGGCACGGCCCTCCTCGACCGGGCCGAGAGCGCCCGGGACGATCTGCAGGACGAGTTCACCTCCATCGAGCACGTCCTGATCGCGTGGACGCAGACGAAGGCCGGCGCGATGGGCGGGATCCTGTCCGCCGCGGGCGTCGGGCGGGACGACGTCCTCCGGGTCCTCCAGTCGATCCGCGGCTCCCAGCGGGTGACCGACCCGAATCCCGAAGAGAAGTACCAGGCGCTGGAGAAGTACGGCCGTGACCTGGTCCAGCTGGCGCGGCGCGGGAAGCTGGACCCCGTCATCGGCCGCGACGAGGAGGTCCGCCGCGTGGTCCAGGTCCTGTCGCGCCGGACCAAGAACAACCCGGTCCTGATCGGCGAGCCCGGCGTCGGCAAGACCGCGATCGTGGAGGGCCTGGCCCAGCGGATCGTGGCCGGAGACGTGCCCGAGAGCCTCTCCGACAAGCGGCTGATCCAGCTCGACGTGGCGGCCATGGTGGCCGGCGCGAAGTTCCGCGGCGAGTTCGAGGAGCGGTTCAAGGCGGTCATGAAGGAGATCGTCGAGAGCGAGGGCGAGGTCGTCACGTTCATCGACGAGCTCCACACGCTGGTCGGCGCGGGCGGCGCCGAGGGCGCGGTGGACGCCTCCAACATGATCAAGCCGCCACTGGCGCGGGGCGAGCTCCGGCTGATCGGCGCCACCACGCTGGACGAGTACCGGAAGCACATCGAGAAGGACGCCGCGCTCGAGCGGCGGTTCCAGCCGGTGTTCGTGGGCGAGCCGACGGTCGAGGACACGATCGCCATCCTGCGGGGCCTGAAGGAGAAGTACGAGGTCCACCACGGCGTCCGGATCACCG
>CAZUIY010000001.1:0-1271 GCA_964619975.1 uncultured Gemmatimonadales bacterium | reverse complement strand
ATTCCGGATCGCGTATCGGCGCTGCACGTGGGTCGCGCGCCGGCTGTTCTCGAAGTAGTCGATCCCCCGCTCGCGCATGACGGCGTCCCGGATGCCGCGGAAGTCGATCCAGACGTGCGAGAGCTGATGGATGAAGAGCGGCCCGGCGTAGAGGTGCTCGATCCCGTAGAGCTTCTTCCAGCGGTAGGATGCGGTCCACGCCCGGTAGCTCGCCGGAGGCAGCGGGTGGGTCGGGGACCCCAGGCCGAGCACGTAGAGGAGGAGCGCCTCGGTGTAGCCGTCCCAGCGGTGGTGGATGAAGCCGCGCCCGGGCTTCCACCCATGGGAGACCAGCGAGCCCCCGTTCAGCGCCCACCGCCAGTCGGCCCGCTCGTAGAGCCCGGACGCGAGGGCCCGGATCTCCCGCTCCTCTTCCGACGCGCCGTCGAAGAAGGCGGCCGCCAGCAGCGCCCCCGCGAGCAGGATCGCGGTATCCATGGTCGAGAGCTCGGACTTCCACGCCCGCCGGCCGGTCCGCATGTCGAGGAAGTGGTAGTAGAAGCCCCGGTACCCCGTGGCGTCCGGGGCCCGGCTCTGCGGGCTGTCCATGAAGAAGCGGAGCGTCGTCAGCGTGCGCAGGGCCGCGTCACCGCGCGGCACGAACCCCCGTTCGACGCCCACGGGCCAGCACGCCAGCGCCAGCCCCACGGCGGCGATGCTGCAATGGGACCCCTCCCGCGTGTTGTCCGGCACGAGGCCGTTCACGGGGTTCGTCTCGTTCAGGAAATAGCCGAACGTGGCCCGCTGGAGCTCGTCGAGGGAGTCGTCGCTCATGCGGAAAACTAGCGCTACCCTGGCGAAGCGCGCCGGACCCGGGTCGCGCTCCCTGGTTCGACCGGCTCCCACCCGTTATATCCGACCGCGTCCCCGTCCCCCCGGAGGATCCGTGCCCCAGTCGTCCGAGCTCCGCCCACCGACGACCCCGTGAGCCTCTTCTCCGCCGCGCTCCTCCTCGTCCTGGTCATGGATCCGTTCGGGAACGTGCCGCTCTTCCTGTCGGTGCTGCGGCCGGTGGCGCCGGAGCGGCGGCGGCGGGTGATCGCCCGGGAGCTCGTGATCGCTCTGGGCTTCATGCTGCTCTTTTTGTTCGCCGGTCGCTACCTCCTGGACGCGATCGGCATCCAGGAGCCGGCCCTCAGCGTTGCCGGCGGGATCATCCTGTTCCTGATCGCGCTGAGGATGGTCTTCCCCGGCGCCGGCGGCACCTTCCCGCCGGACACGGACGAAGCCGG